>JBHLQZ010000141.1:0-4756 GCA_048883065.1 Candidatus Thorarchaeota archaeon
TGCATCATTTATTCTTGAAGATGTTATTATTACTTTCCCCCCACCTGAACCTGAAGTCTTTCCTAAATGGCTTATGTATACAATAATAGGAGGAAGTATTGCTCTAGTTGCTATTATCTCTTTCATAATTTACAAATTAACCAGACCAAAACCATTTGAAGCTTTAATGGAGAAAATAACAGATGAGGAGATTGCAACTTATTATTCAATAATGAGTCCTGGAGTTGTATTAACTATATTTGATCAGAAAAAAGGTCCTATTCCTATAATAGATGACCATAGTTTATCTATAGCTAGATATAGGAATAGAATAGCTATTGGAATAGAAAACTTCTTACTCAAAATTGCTGATCAAGCTTACTCTAGTTTGGGCTTTGAAGAGCATACTGATGAAAGAAGAACTGGTTCAATTAGATTACCTAGAGAACAGATGATAGGAATGATTCATGGTATACAACTAGAGAATAAAGCTGCTAGAGGTGGTTTTGAGAACCTCTCACTGATTGTCCTTGCTGATAGTGAATATGGTAATTTATTGTTGTCTTACCAAGATTTTCTGTTTGAAGATATAGATAAGTTAATATCTAAACTCCAATCTAAAAAACCTCTTTCAGAAGTTCAAGAAATATTATCTGAGATTCGAAGAAAATCAGTAATTGTTATGCTTGCCGCTCAACAATATGAAGAAACACAAAATGGTAAATAATTTTTTTTCTTTTTCTATCGTCAGTATCGATATATTGATATGTATTTTTGAACTATTTTCTATACAGATAAGTATTTAATAGCGAATGCAAGGGGAATGATTAATGTCATATCTATTCGATGAAATCTATGGTGACAAAGATGATGCTCCAGAAGTGGAGGATAAAATCTTATTGATGGGTCTACAGGCAGCAGGAAAAACTGCTATTAAGGATGTAGTGTTTTTCGATAAAATGCCAGAAGATATGGTAGACTACATGGCTACTGTTCATTATCAAAGACATTTTGTTGATGAGGAAAAGAAGAGCTTAGTAATAGATTCTGGAGGACAGGAATCATACTGGAATGAAGCAGTAACTCATTTTCGACACCTTGTATTTTCTAATGTTAAACTTCTTGTTTGGGTAGTTGATGTAACAAAACCTGAACTTTTTGAAGAATCTGAAAGAAGGTTTAGTTTTACTATTAGACAATTTAAGAAAGAAAATCCTGATGGGTGTATAACTGTATTATGCCACAAAGTCGATCTTGTTACTCCTGAGAGAATGGTTGTGCTTCATCAACATATTCGTGAATTATTTGATGATGCACGTTTTCAAATAGAGTTTGAGAATACAAGTATTTATTATCCTGAAAGTCTCAAAGAGTTAGTTTTTACAGTTATGAGGGAAGCAGGAATTAACACTCAACGTTTTGAGCTAATCTCAAATTTGGGCGAGAAAATTGAAGAGAGTCAGGAGTTTCAAAGCTTTGCAATGGAACACAAAGAGGATCCCAGAATTCAACAATTAAGAGATTTTCTTAATCCAGAACCTCAAGCAGTTATGCCTACTTTTGGGAAACTAGATTTACAATTCGATCTCTCTGAGTATGGTATAGTTGAAATCGTTCTAATAGATAAAGAAACTTATTCTCCAGTTATTGGTGCTTCTTCTCAATCTGATACCCTAATACAAAAATCCATGGAGTACTTAATAGGATTGCATGAAATAAAGAGTAAACTCCGTGAAGTAGGAGATCAGATTGAACCAACAGGAACAGTATTCTCAACTACTGGCGATAATGTTCATGGTATGATATTCAATTTAGCCAGTAATTATCTACTAATCACTTCTCTTTCAACAATCACTGAAGAAAGAAAGGAAAAATTATTCGAACTGATTCTTAAATTTGCTCAAACAACTGAGGAAGTAAAGAAAGTTGAAGGTCCTGAAGAAGTAGTCGAACCAATTACTGTTGAAGAAGCTCCTTTAGTAGTAGAACAAGAATCACAATTAGAAGTAGTTCAAGAAGCAAAAGTGGAGGAAGCTCCTGTTGAAATCTTAGAAAAACCAACTGAAGTTATAACTGTCCAACAAGAACCAGAAATACAAATAACAGAAGAACCTGTTGTTGTTTCAGAAACAGCTCTTACTCCTGCAGAAGAAGAAGTAGAAGTGCAACCTGAATTAAAAGATGAACTTGCAGCAGGATTATCTGAAATACTTCAACAACCAAGTATTCCTGATGAAGAAGTTCCTCAACCTGAAACTGTTACTGAAATGGTTGAAGGCAAAGTAGAACCAGAAGTAACGGAAGAACTGATGCAAGAAGTAGGATCTTTTGTAAGTGGAGAAATAGAAACTGAACCAGAAGCAATAAAAGCTGAACCAGAACCAGTATTAGAGACAGCATCAGATGTTGATGAAATCAGAATAGATTTCAATGCTGATGATATTAAGAACTTCGCTAACTTCCTAATGAAAACAAAAACAGAAGTTTCTAATGGAATATTTTCTGATGCTGCGATAAAGAGTATGTCTAATTTTCTATCTCAAGCTACTTCACAAGAATCAGAAACAACTGAAGAGACAGGAGAAACTGAAGAATAAAATATCATATTGGTCTACTTTTGTCAAATCTTCTATACTCTAAATCACTATCTAAGAATATTGGTATTTCTCTTATTCCTTCAATACATTCATGAATAGGATACATTTCTATAGTTGTAACACCAAAACCAGCAGATACTTTGATTCCTCTCTCTAGATTCTCAGTATTTTCTACTGCTACATCCAAAATCGATTTTTGTACTTGCTTTCCACAGATGTCACACTTGACACTCACTTTCATATCATATTTTCTTTCGAGTTCCTCTAGATTTCGTATCTTAAACTTTTCTAAATAATTATTAAGTGTAGTTTTCATTTTTGCTTTAGCTTGCCCAATTAGTTCATCAGGTTGGAAGATATGCATTACTCTTCCACTCATTTCCAAAAATGATTTTCTAGCAGTATTCAAATCATTAATCCCTTCAAAAACTGATGTAACAACTAAATCATTTTCTATCTCTCTCATGAAAACTGAATAATTCCCTAATGAAAAAATAGCAAAATCAAGAACCATTCCTGGGAAATAAGTATTGGCTAATTCATTTCTCAATCTTTCATAATTGATTCCAGCAGGTCTTTCAGGTTCTGAGTATAGAACAAGACCATGTGATGTAGAAACTGCAATGAACGCTAATTCAAAATTACCAAATATATCTTTTATTTCAGTTGTTTTTGCATCATCTCTTGGAAAGATTAGAGTTAGAACCTGCTGCATTGCATCCCAAAGAGTATCTTCATAAATTGATGTTCCATGTATCTCTGTATTTGGAGTGTTTTCTATTTCAAAAATGTCTTTTATTGATTGTAATACTGCTTCTCTTTTGTTTGTTGGGACAACATCCATCTTATGTGCAAAAACATATATTTTACCATTAGGACTTATTGATTTTATATTTTCAACAGTTAGATCAAAGTAATATTTAGATCTCATAACATTTGCTGCATCTGATACATCAACAACAAAAATAACAGCTTTCACATCAGAGAAAGTTCTTTCTTTATATTGATCAAATGCTTCATTTATGTATGCACTTTGTCCTCCTACATCAAACAAATTTATTGAGCTACCAGCCATATTGAATAGTTTTCTATTGATTCTAACCGTTGCTGGATTTAATGATGTAGCTTCAGGCGCAAAACCTTCAAAGATGACTTGTCTAATTGATGTTTTTCCTGATTGTGATAATCCAAGGATTGCAACTTTTGATTCGAATTTACCACTGCTTTGACTCATTTATCTTCACTCTCTTTAAGCGTTTTTTCCCTTATAAAATGTTATGATAGTCTAAATCTAAATTAATTAATAATTTTTAGATATGAATCTCTTTTAGGCTTCTAGATAATTAAGATTTCGAATTTTAGAAAAGGATGATTTTTAGAATTATATTTAAAACTTTAAAATTAGATTTTACACAGATTTTAATTAAAATTAAGAGTTTTTCCTAATAATCTATTAAGAAATTTTCAAAAAACAAAAATTCAGAACTTGTACTTGTAATGAATTCAATCCTTCTAGTTTATTCTAGAAAAATACTTTCTAGTTTGCATTAAGGAGAACTTATTAGAAGGAATGTCTCAATATGATTCTCTTTCTTTAATCAAGAACATCTCCTTATTAGATAGGGCACCTTTTGAAAAGTTGCCTTAACTTACAAATTAATGCAAAAGATTTTTCATAAAAAAATATTACATTCAATAACAAGATTGATGGTAAAATGGAATAAAGCAAAGACCACAATAATCTGGATTATCTCCGTTGTTTAGCTAAGAAGCTTGAAAATGAAGTTTTATAAAAAAAGTAATAAATAACTTAGGTATCATATCTGATATGGCAGTAGATGCAGTAATCATTGGTACTGGTCTGGGTGGATTAGTTACTGGTGCAAAACTAGCGAAAGAAGGGAAGAAAATTCTTTTACTCGAACAGCATTCTATCCCAGGTGGATATGCAACTTGTTTTACTCAAGAAAATTTCACCATAGATGTAGGTTTACACTCAATGGATGGACTGTATGAGCGTGATCCTAAAATAGAAATTTTCGAGGATTTGGATGTTTATTTCAATGTTGAATTCGAAAAAATCACAACTGGTTATTATCGTTTCACGAATAGTAGAATAGATTTTACAATACCTGATAGAAGAGAAGATGCTATAAGAGTCCTTATAGAACAATTCCCTG
>JBHLQZ010000142.1:0-4740 GCA_048883065.1 Candidatus Thorarchaeota archaeon
GGTAATTTTTGGGATGACTTTTCAGGTATTGGAACTTACTCTATTGATGGAGATGCTTTTTCAGAAGATCTTTATCCTTTGAATGATCCTAGTGTTCCCATCATTAGTGAGTATAATACAAAATTAAATTTAGTTATTGTTTTTCTATTGCTATATATCATAGTAATCTTACCTTGCAAAAAAAAGAAAAAATGAAATTATTCTTATTTTATAAGAAATATTAACTTGTAATTTTAGCATTAAACATTAATTTTGGAAAAAACTCCAAAGTAAAGAAAAACCAACTTATATAAGTATTTGTTGCAAAAAGTTTTCATGCTTAACTTAAGAAGAATTTTAAAATGGAAGTTTATCTTACCTATTTTCCTTATTATAACTACTTCTGTTTCTTTGATTATTGTTTTCCAATCCATAAAAACTTCTAATCGAGTAAGTCATTCTTTAACTCCTGTAAAACTTTCATCTGTTCATCCTACTGAACTTTATTGTGAAGGATTGCTTATTCATAATGACATAATTATAATTTCTGAATTGGGTGTTTCTTTTGTTAACATTAGTGATCCTCTTAACCCAATAATTTTCAAACGCTTCTATGATGGAGGGGGAGCACATACAATTCGTTTGAAAGGGGATTTACTCTATATTGCCGATCATTCGCAAGGTATGGAGATACTTAATATAAGTGATTTATATAATATTGTAAAAATTACAAATGTTCCTGTCTCAGAAGATACTGCAGGAATAGATATTGCAGGTGATTTAGCCTTTATTACCGCTCCTGAGGGATTATTTATTTACAACATCTCAAATCCTTCTTCCCCTCAAAGTGTGCATACATACACTAGCACGAAATCTTATTCATATATTGAGGTTCACGACAATTTAGCTTTCATCAGCAATCCAAGTTACATTGAGGTAATAGATATCTCTAATCCTACTAATCCAGTAAAGGTTTCTACAATTGGAGGAGGGGGATTCATTAGAAATTTCCAAATTGTTGGTAATCTTCTATTTGGATCTAATATGGATAGAGGAGTAGAAATTTATGATATTAGTAATATACATAGAGTAAAATTACTTGGACGATTTCATGATGGGGGGAAACCAGCGTACATTCATGTTATAAATCACATCGCTTTTGTTGCAGATTATGACAATGGTTTGGAAATAATAGATTGTAGCATTATTGGAAAAATGGTGGAGATTGGACAATTTCATGAAGAGGGAGACTATGTTAGAGCAGTTCAAGTTATTGACAATCTGGCATATATTTTTGATGCTTCAGGTGATGGTCTAGAGATCATTCAATTGTGGGAATAACTATTAAAAATCTTAAAAAGAGTAAAAGTTAATAAATATAAAAGAGAATCTGTTTCGATTTGTTTGTTAGATCTAATAGGTCAAATTGTCTTACTCTCATTTACATTTTCTTCTTTAGCAGTGATTGTTCTAGTTATTATCTTACCTATTAAGATTAGCAACTATTCTAAAATAGATAAAAAAAACGAACATAAAGAATATCTTTTGAAATTATTTATAACTATGATAGTTTCTGTAGCTGTTCTTGTTCTTACTTCATGTTTTCTTTTTGTTTTTGAATGGTTTTACTAATTTTCTGAACTTTTTTTTCTTAACAAACCTATAATAAAACATAAAAAATAACTTGAATTTTCAGTACTGATGATAAAATCTCTCTATATTATTTCTCCAGGTGGTGTTCCAGTTTATTATTATGATCCTGCATCTGGAACAGATAAACTTGCAGATGCAATTCTCTTCTCAGGATTAATTTCAGCTATTAGGAATTTTCTTGTTGAGGTTGATATAGGAGAACCAGAGCAATTTACTACAAAGAGTAACGAAGTTTATCTTGAAGCAACAAATTGTTTTGCTGTTGTATTAATAAAAGAAATTGGAGATGGAATACCTTCTAGAATTGTTAAAGAACTGATTAGTGAATTAACTTCTGAAATAAGCAAACTTCTTCCTGATGATCAAGCTTGCAATGTTATTGAAGAAGATGAAGCAGAAATAATTAATGGGATGGCAAATATAATTATTAAGAAATGGCAATTATCACAGAAACTTTAGATTTTAATTTCTTTCTTGGTCACCTTTTGGTCACTTTTTCTCACCAGCTTCAAAACATGTGACCATTTAAGTTATACATAGGTGAAAAAAATTGACAGAAAAAGTCAAACAAGAAAAACCAGAAAATGAAAATGAATGGACTTATAATTATGAAGTAAGAAAGGTTGAGAAAAAGAACATCGCTTTCTATCATGGACATTCCGTTATCTACTAACCTTTCTGAATTTTTTCAATTAAATATTAGATTAATTTAGATACTTGTTTTAAACATAGTTTTAGCAATAGAGTTTTAAGAAATAAAAAAAAATATTTTTGATAGAATTGAGGATAACAATTGTATATGATAATACAACACTAAGGAAGGAATTAAAAGCTGATTGGGGATTTTCCTGTTTTATTGAATTCCAAGATATAAACATCTTATTTGATACAGGTACTAAAAGTTCAATACTTTTCTCAAATATGGAAAAACTCGGGGTAGATTATACAAAAGCAGATTTAATTTTTATTTCACATAAACATGGAGATCATTTGGGAGGTCTCTATGATGTTCTTAAACATAATAAAAAAGCAAAAATCTATTTACCTTTTGTAGATCTTAAATCTCAAGATAGAGATAGAACATACACACTTACTGAACCTACAAGATTAAATGAGAACATAATAACATCTGGTTTACTTGAGTGTGATGAAAGAAAAGGTTTAGTTGAGCAATCTTTGTTTTTTGAGCTTAAAAATGGATTAGTAGTCATTGCGGGATGTTCTCATCCTAGTGTTAGAAAAATATTAAACAGAAGCAAGGAATTTGGAAAACCTTTTGCACTAATTGGAGGTTTACATGGCTTTAATGAATTTGAGCTTTTGGAAGAATTGGAACTAGTATGTCCGACTCACTGCACAAAACACATAGATGAAATTAAAAAAAGATATCCAAACAAGTATCTTAAAGGAGGAGTTGGAAGAGTTATTGATTTTTAGTATTAGTAATTTTAAATCTAATTAGTTTTAGTATCATGTTTCTTGAGTTTTGTTCCTGGAATCCATTTTGGTACTTGTTTCTTATATTCTTCATATTCTTTACCGAACTGCTGTAAAAGTAATCTCTCTTCATAAGTCGCAACATATTCATAGAATATGATAATGATTATCCAATACCCTAAAGAGATTAGTGACATGGTTAATAGAACCCATCCTAAATAAACAAGAATAGATCCTAAGTAAATTGGATGACGGGAATATACAAATACGCCATTTTTTATAACTTCAGGAGAATCTCTTACTTCCTTGAAAACTTGTTTTAAACCTTTATATGCCAAAAATCCTGCTATTAAGAACAGTATAGCTGCTATTGGTGCTCTAATGTAGATATATCCATAATCTGCTAAAAAAGTGGAGAATTTAAAATAAAATGAATCCAATCCCCAAATTAGCAAGAAAGTAACTAGAAAAAACAATTGTCCTAAATCTGATAATTTATGCTCTCCTGATATGTCTTTTCTACCTTCGTAAATACTTCTTTTGTATCCTTTTAGTTCTTCATCTTGTTCATTCATTGAGGAAAAAGACTAATTGAACTATATATTATTATGTAAATCAATAAAAATTAGAAAAACCACAGTTTTTCAGAAAAATTCTTCTACTATAATAGTATACATTATTATTTAACTAAGAAGTTAATGAGGAAGATAGATGTATAAGCTCAAAGTGAGTGTAACTAGTATGCTTGGTAAATGCCCAAACCACGAAATTGGAGATTATTTTATAGTTGAAAATGATGTTTTACATATTCCTGAAGGGAAAAAAATTTGCATTTGGTCATTATCTGCTTTACTACCATTCTTATCTGGAGCTCAACGAAAACTTGATGAAGAGTCAGATTGGTTATCGGATGTAAAATTTATTGAGTGTCCTGATCCAGAAGTAAAACTTGTTTGGGAAGTGGAGAAGATAGATATCTGATATTTACAAAGAATTTTTGTTTAAGAACTAGTTTTATTTATCCTTAATTCCTTTTATTTCTTAATGAGTCTAAAAAAGAAGAAATCAGAAGATGATTGGAAGGAAGAACTGACCTCTGAACAATATAGTGTTCTTCGACTTAAAGGAACTGAACCTGCATTCACTGGTAAGTTTTGGAATCATAAAGAAAAGGGTACATACAGATGTGCTGGTTGCGGAACTATACTCTTCTCCTCTGAAACTAAATTTGATTCAGGATGTGGGTGGCCTAGTTTCTTTTCTCCAGAAAATGAAGAAAATATTGATGAACAGCAAGATTTTTCACATGGAATGATTAGAACAGAAGTTCTTTGTAAAAATTGTGGAGGTCATCTTGGGCATGTTTTTGAAGATGGGCCTAAACCAACAGGCCTTAGGTATTGTATTAATTCAGTTTCTTTAGAGTTTGAGAAAAAAAATATTAAAAATGAAAAAAATAAAAAAATCTAAGCCAGGAAATCAATTAATCTTCTTAATCTGATCTTTTTGACTTTACTTTTTGATAGCAAATTTTACAGTAAACTGGTCTTTTCCCATCAGGTCTAAAAGGTACTTGAGTCTCTGTTTCACACATAGAGCATACGGTCTTATAGAATCTAGTGGTATTTTTTTTACCGTTCCTATTAGAGTATCTATCACTATTATACTTAT
>JBHLQZ010000143.1:0-4693 GCA_048883065.1 Candidatus Thorarchaeota archaeon
CGCTGCAAATATAGCAGGAGCAATTAAAGAAGCTTTCAGAGAATCATCAATGAATCCAAATGAAATTGATTTAGTTTCTTTTACTAAAGGTCCAGGTTTAGGTCCATGTTTACGTATTGGAGCCGTTACAGCTAGAACACTATCGCTAACCCTTAACAAACCTATGATAGCTGTTAACCATCCAATTGCACATGTTGAAATTGGTAGATTGGTGGGAAAACTGGATGATCCTGTAGTACTATATGTTTCTGGAGGTAATACTCAAGTTATAGCATATTCAGAAGGTAGATATAGAGTATTTGGAGAAACTTTGGACATCCCTGTAGGAAATTGCCTTGATGTTTTTGGAAGAAACGCTGGTTTGAGTGATAAAAATATGCCTATGGGGAGAGTAATTGAACTTGAAGCCTTAAAGGGTAAGAATTACATATCTATTCCTTACGTGATTAAAGGAATGGATGTTTCGTTTTCTGGGATATTAACACATGTAACAAAATTACTTGAAAACCAGAATTACAACTTGCAGGATTTGTCCTATAGTCTCCAAGAAACAATCTTTGCGATGTTAGTTGAAGTTACAGAAAGAGCTCTTGCACATACAAAAAAATCTGAAATTTTAGTCACTGGAGGAGTAGCTTCAAACAAAAGATTGAAACAAATGCTAGAAACGATGGCTAATTCTCATAAAGCAGAATTCAGAGGATTAGATGCAGCTTTAGCACTAGACAATGGAGTAATGATTGCGTGGCTAGGAATTCTAATGAAAAATTCTGGAATAGAAACAAAAATTGAAGACAGTACAATAGATCAGCATTTTCGACCCGAAGATGTAGAAGTAACTTGGAGATTCTAATGGTAAACAATAAATCTATCGCAATTGCATTTGACTTGCAAAAGAAGAACTTCTACAGTATAACACCATTAGTTGCTACTATAGATGAAGATGAGGATTTGGATGATCTAGATGTATTGTTGCTGGAAAATATTGATTCTAAAGAAATCAAAATACTTCTTAGAAAATATAACAGAATAGTTATTGCTTTCTCTTTTAGAACAGCACAACTAGAAACGATTTATCAGAAAATGAAGATTTTACATTCTTCTTTGAAAAAAGAAGATTTAGAAAGAATAACTTTTATTGCTGGAGGTAGTCATCCTTCTGGTGATCCGCATACAACATTAAAAATTGGTTTTGATTTTGCATTTATTGGAGAAGCAGAATTTTCTTTACCATTTTTCCTTAAACAGCATATAGCGAGAAATGATGTCTATTCTACACCAGGTATTGCTTTTTTAGATGAAAGTAAAATTGGTTTTACTTCTACATCAAAACCTCCAGAGATAAATCTTGATGATTATCCATTCATTTCTAGAGAAAGAGGTCTGTATTCCCCTTTAGAGATATCACGAGGATGTGCATTTGGATGTACATATTGTCAAGTTCCAACACTTTTTCAACACAGAGTAAGGCATAGATCACCAAAGATTATAATTGATACAGTCAAATGGATGGTACAAAAAAATTTAACAGATATTCGTTTCATTACACCTAATTCCTTTGGCTATATGTCAACAAAACCAAGGGAAGTAAACAAAGAAGCTATACTATATTTACTACAATCATTAAAATCAGTCCCTGGGATAAGAGATGTTTATTTTGGCACTTTCCCTGGTGAAGTAAGACCTGAAACAGTATCTGAAGAATTAGTTAATGAAATTAAGAAATATGTTTCAAACAATCGAATTTCAATTGGTCTCCAATCAGGGAGTAATGAAGTATTAAGAAGAATAAGAAGAGGTCATACCGTTGAGGAAGGAGTCGAAGCTATTAACATTCTAATAAAATCTGGTTTTGATCCAGTTGTAGATATAATTATAGGAATACCTGATTCAACTGAACAAGAAGAATTGATGACTATTGATTTAATAAATAATTTAACAAGGAAAGGTGCAACTATTAGAGCACATGTTTTTATGCCACTACCTGGTACCGCACTAGAAAACACAAGGTATGTTCCAGTTTCTCAAAAGGTCAGAAAGAGATTAGGCACTTTAAGCTCAAGTGGAAAAATAGAAGGTAATTGGTCAGAACAAGAGAGGTATGCAAAGGAAGCTTGGGAAATAATTGAAAAAATTTCGAATCTTCCACCTCTTAGGAAAGTAAATAATCGCTGATAACCTGATCTTCTCTTAAATGTCGTCCCCTTGCTTCTACTTTTATTACTCGTTTTAGAATGCTTTTTGCATTTTTCATGTTTTCATAGTATCCTTCTTGAAAAGAGAAAAACAACTCTCTCCAAATTTGAGTATGGGTGCTGATAAAACATTTCTTTATCAATAAAATATCAACAGCTTTATCTTCAATTGCTTTAGAAAATTTTCCCAAACCAAAATCGATGAAAACTAATTTGTTTCCTGATTTTACTATGTTGCTAGTGGTAAGATCTCCATGGATTATGTCATTTGTATGAAGTTTTCCAACCAATCTTCCCAATTCCTTAACTACATCTACTTTATTTTTTTTAGTTTCATCTGCTTTTAATATGTCTTTAACTAGTTTTCCATTAATAAATTCCATTACAATTGTAGCTTTATCAATATCAATTTCAAAAATGAAAGGTGTTTGTACACCTATTTTTTTCGCTGCAATTAATAATCGAGATTCAATAATTGTTCGACTGTTTCGCAGTTCATCATCAATTTGGCTTATTCTATATTTCTTAGGAGTTCTTATTTTTCTCATTACATCAAAATCAAACCATTTGTCTTTAACCAAAATTGCTTCTGCTCCCCATCTGTTAACTGAATCTTCGCTTACTTCTTTGGAATTAGGTTTAGTTATCATTCTTCATCCTCTCTAATTTTTCTAATACAGTGATTATTTCATCTCCTATGATTGGTGGGAGCATTTTCTCTTCTAGGATTATTTTACCTTTACTTCTGATTACTTCACCAATGACTGTAACAGGAATATGTTGTTTCTCTAAGTAATTTATTATTTTGTAGGCTTTCTTCTTTTCTGCTCCTACAATTAAGAGACCAGAAGAGATTAATCGATAAGGATCGAATTTTAACCATTCAGCTAATTTTTGTATTAAGGGGGAGATGGCTGGTCTTGTTTTTATATCTATTCCAATTTCTCTATATGCAACTATTTCAGTTAGTGCTCCAAATATTCCTCCTTCGGTGGCATCATGTATTAATGAAGGCTTAAATTTTTTGTTCAAATTTAAAGCTAAATCAACAATTCTTATTTGAGAACTTATTCTCTTCCCCTCTTCGATTTCTCGCTTACTTAATATGGTCTTAACTATATCTTTTGCTTCTTCAATGATTATTCCTATCCCTTCTGCTCCAATATGTCCGACAGCTAGCACTAAATCTTCATGTGATAGCTCATTAGGAACAGAATAATCAGAAGGAACAAATCCTATCATATTTCCTGAAACTATAATTGAGTTTACTGATTTTGATATTTCTGTATGACCTCCTAATATCGTTATTCCATAAGATAGGCATTGCTCATGAATTTGTTCTTGGATTTTAATTATTTCATTAAAAGAAGTTCCATATGGTGCAATAATTGTTGGTAAAAATCCAAATGGTAGAGCTCCAGCGCATGCCAAGTCATTAGAATTAACTATAACAACATATTGACCTGGTTTAGGTGTAGGAAATGTTATTGGATCAGATTTGACAACAACACGTATTTCTGAAGTATTATTATAGAATTCTTGAGCTTTAATTTTCCCTTTTTCTATATCTATAATAGCTACATCTCCACCAATTCTTCCTGCTTCTAATACTCCATCATTCTCATATCCTCTAAGATTAAGAATTTCTTTTAATTGAGAAATTGGGAGTTTACCTTCATCCATTAAAAAAATCTAGATATAAAGTTTCTAAAAGTTTTCTTATAAGATAAAAATACATTTTTGAATAATCCAAGAATCTTGTTAAAATCCCATTGTGTGAAGTATGTGTTTAACGATTTTAAATTTGTAACCAACATTAATGACATCATTAACATCGGTTGTCATACCAACTAATAATTTTCCATCTGTGCAGTCTTCAACTATTATTTGAACGACTTCTGCATTTAATGCTTTAATCTCATTCTCTGACTTAATCATTTCATAGATTACTCTTGGGTATTTTGTTAAGGTTTCTAGAACATAGACTATTTTTCTTTCCTCAAGATTACCTGCATACAATTCTCCCATAGTACCTCCTTCCTTTGGGAAGATATAAGCTGAAGCTGCTGGAGAATCGCAACTTCTTATTGATGAGAATAATAGAGATGTAATGGCTCTTTTATTGGCTTCATTTAGAATTTCTTGTGTCATTTCACTTGTATCGATTTTAGGTACTGTTTCAAATGGTTTAATTTTCTCATAAGTTTCGATTCTTGTATCAACTTGCTCTTTGTGAATTGTATGTTCCATTGGTGCGATTATTTCAGGTTTCTCAATCCCTAACCTAGTAAATATCTTGTCTATTTCATGGTCTATTCCAGGAGGAGTGCGATCCATTAATGTTTTGCATACAATATTTAACAACTCATAGTTTGTGTTATTATGCCAACCAAAGAGAATACTACTCCCAAGATTCTTTATATATTCTAAAATTTTAGGACGTATTTCTGCACTTATATTTTCTACTCTAGAGACAAATAACAAAGTTACATCAATAA
>JBHLQZ010000144.1:0-4669 GCA_048883065.1 Candidatus Thorarchaeota archaeon
TTCAATGAATGGCTTATTGAAGAAGACACAACAAATAAAATACAAGCATTCAAATTTGTTGAATATGAAATTTTAGATGATGATTCTTCTATAAAAATACCATTTAAATAAATTAATCTATCACTTTAGAAATTGGGGAGGACGGAAATTTTATCAATGTAATATTTTATAGCTGTACAAATTATAACTGTGAATTTTGTGAGTGATGACTATTACTACCTAAAAGCAAAGTACAAAGGATATAGATCAAGAGCCTCGTACAAACTTTTAGAAATCGAACAAAAATTCAATATTTTTCAAAAAAATCATATAGTTCTAGATTTAGGTGCTGCACCTGGCGGGTGGTCACAGGTCGCATCAAGAAAAGTAGGTAAAAATGGAAAGGTTCTAGCAATAGATAAAGCATATATCTCACCTTTTAAAGAGGAAAACATTGAGATTATAAACAAAGATATTTTTGATAAGGAATTGAAGGATTTCATTGCAGAGAACTATGGTGAAATAGATGTTATTATCTCTGATTGTTCACCAAATATCTCAGGCGATTACAGTCGAGATCATTATACTCAGCTATATCTAGCTAAAAGAGCTTTAGATTTATCACAATCTCTACTAAAATTAGAAGGATGTTTTGTATGTAAAATTTTTCAAGGAAAAGAGTTACAAGATTTCACATCTAAAGTTAAAGAAATTTTTGAAACAATGAAGTTATTTAAGCCGAAATCTTCAAGGAAGAAAAGTGCAGAAATATATATAATTGGTCTTAAGCTAAAAATCAAACTAATCAATAATAATGAGTAGATTAATATGAGCTCTTTCAATGATTCTTGGAAAGAAGTGAAAGAAGGACAAACTGAATTCATTATTTATCAAGATGCTGAAAGAATATATGATGCATCAGTTTTCTATAATCCTAAAATGACAATAAACAGAGATTTTACTTTGTTGTTTCTAGCTACTTTAGCAGATGATTCTCCGCACCCTTTAACTATAGTTGATCCATTAGCAGGAACAGGTGTAAGAAGTTTTAGAATCTTAAATGAATTACCTACTGAAAAAATAAATAAAATAATAATTGGAGATAAAAATCCAAAAGCAGTTGAAATAATACAAAAAAATATTTCTGATTTAAGTTTCGAAAAAAAAACTGAAATTAGGAAATCAGATGCATATAACACAATAAGTAGCATGATTGAGAAAAAAGAGAAATTGGATGTTATAGATTTAGATCCATTTGGTTCTCCAATATCCTTTCTTGAAATCTCAATTAAAGCTCTAAAGAAATTTGAAGGTTATCTTCTGATTACAGCAACCGATCTTCAAGTATTATGTGGTAAACATTCTGATTCTTGTATGAGAATTTATAATGCTCTTCCGACAAGGCATTTCTTATGCCATGAAGTGGCGTTAAGAATCTTAATATATAATCTTCTAATAAGCGCTGGAAGATTAGGTGTCGCAATTGAACCAATAGTTAGTTACCATCATGAACATTTCTTAAGAGTGAAAGTAAAGGTTATAGAAAGTAAAGAAAAAGCAAATGAACAACACAAGAAAATAGGATTTGTGTATTTCTGTACTGAATGTTCTTATTATAAGATTAAACAAATTATAGAAAGTAATATCTCAATTAATTGTCCCGTATGCATGAAAAAACTAGAAAAAGCTGGACCTCTATGGTTAGGTGAATTATATAATAAGAAAATAGTTCACAAGATGTTTAATGTTTTAGATGATTTGGTGCTACCAACTAAAAAACAATTAAGTCAAATTTTAACTCAAGTGTCTGAAGAAGAAGATACTCAACCGTTTTTTTACTTTATTCCATTTATTCTAAGATTTCTCCAGAAAGGTGGAGTTTCAATCAAACAAATAATTGAACAACTTAAATCAAATGAATTTCAAGCTTCTAGAACTATTTTTGATCCCGAAGGAATAAAAACTAATGCTTCCTATGTTGAACTAGTCGAAATAATTAATAAATTCTAATTGAAGGTTTATCAAATGTCGCAGAAGAAACAATACATCATTGGAATTGATGAAGCTGGTCGAGGTCCTGTAATTGGACCAATGGTAATATGCGTATATGCTATAGAGAAGGAAAAAGAACTTGAACTAAAGAAATTAGGGGCTAAAGATTCAAAGTTACTTTCCAAAAGAAGAAGAGAAGAACTTTATTTCAAGTTAATGAAATTAGCTGCAGACACTAAAATTAAACATGTATCTCCTGCTGAAATTGATGAATTAAGAAAGAGTTACTCACTTAATGTGATTGAACAAAAAATTATGCTGAATCTAGCTAAAATTATATCTGTAAAACCTGTTGAAATATACATCGATGCTGCTGACGTAAAAGAAAAAAGATTCGGTTCTGTTTTCGAAAACGAATTTCCTCAAGCAAAAGTAGTATCAAAACATAAAGCAGATGAAATTTATCCAGTTGTTTCAGCAGCATCTATAATTGCGAAGGTTCAAAGAGATAAAGAAATCCAGAAGATATCTAAAGAAACAGGTATTGATTTCGGTTCAGGTTATCCTGCAGATCCAAAAACTATTAAATTTTTGAGAGATTTATTTAGGAAACAAAATAAGTTTCCACCATATGTCAGAGAATCTTGGGATACAGCTAAGAAAATAAAAAAAGAATTCTCTAATTCTAAAAAATTAACAGATTATATTGATTCTTCATGATATTTCTTGAGTCTGAGAAAAAGAGCTTTTTTTACGTTTTTTCAATATTAATAATGGAAGCACTATACCTGAAACTAAACCTATCGCGTGTGCAAGAAAATTAACATTCAGACCTCCAGATATAACAAGAAAAATAACACCTGCTCCTAAATGACTCCAAAGCGATCTTCTTTTATTCTCTTCGTAAGCAAGAATTAAATCTGTACCTAATAATCCAAAAATTCCACCACTTGCACCTGCTGATATAACATTGGGTCCAAATGACAGAGTTAGAAGACCTCCCATTAATCCTGAAATTATAAAAATTAGATAATATTGCCAAGATAATAAATTCTCTTCAGCTCTTAATCCAAAAATGAATAGAAACAGGCAATTTGAAAGAAAATGTAAAACATTAACGTGTACAAAAATAGATGTAAAAAGTTGGTAAATATGACCACTGTATACTTTAGCATTATATTGTCCAATGATTACTAAAACATTTTCTGAAATTGAAAAAAAATCAATAATGTTTGTTATCTGAACCGTAGCAAGTGTGATGATTGATGTAACTAAATATACAGCAAGAATAGCTATGAAAAGATTTCTTGTAGGAAGATTTGTTTTCCAGAATGATTCAAATGTTGAAGTTTCAGAGTATTCAGTCACAAAAATCAGAATCTTAAATCGATTATAAAACTGTTGATGAAAAAGAGATTTAAGTTATTCTTATTCTTAACATATAGTTAATCAACAAATTTTTATTAATAATTTAGACTTCGATTGTGAGAGTAATGGATATCTGTAACACTCCAATAGCTGTTATAAATATAGATGGTTCTATTGAAGTGTTAAGAGATATCTTTTTTGAATGTAAGAATTGTTCTGAATGCTGTAAATTAAACAATATCCCTGCAACTGAAGAAGATATTATCAAGATGGTAGAAAATGGTATAGAAGTTGATCAAGCTGTTGAAGAGCTTAGTCCTATATTAATACCATGTCCAAATATAGAGGATGGAGTAACCAAAGCATACATTTTGCGAAAAAAACCATTTGTAAATGAATGTGCATTCTTAGATGAGAATAACTTATGTAAAATTCATGAATTCAAACCTTTAGCATGTCAATTATATCCTTTCTCTATCAGGAAACTCTCGAATGGTTACAAAGCTATAATTCATCCAGATTGTGTGTGTGAGTTTATACAAATGGATGTAAAAAAAGAAAAATCTAACACACTTCAAATTGTAGAAGAATTACTTGCAATTCTTTCTTTAGATTGATTCTTTGAATCTCTAGTCCCTCTTATCTGGTTTTTATATGATTTTAAACTATGTATTTATGATAATCTAATCAAATGATACAGACAGAAATATTTGTATACTAGTAAGATTCAAAAAGATTAGAAAATTTATCATCGATTAAAAAGATGTTCGATTATGAGCCTGTTCAAAACCAACTTTATGAAGCTAGTAGAAGCTTATTTACAAGATCAAGGCTTTACAATAGAGATGTGTAATATTTATACGAGAGGAGTGGATTTCTACGAGAGTTACAAGCGAGTGATCATGTGCGCATACAAAGATGAGCTTCTTCTCTGTATTAGGGCAAGAAGTGGAACTGCTAGTGATCCATTTGTTGGTGATGAAGAACAAATAGAAATTAAATTACAAGAACCAGCTTTGAAGCTGCTTAGTTGTATTAGATCATTAAATACTGGAATTGACCCAATTTATTGTGAAAAATTTGAAAAAATGAAAGCAATTCCAATTATTATCATGGAGAAATCTTCCAGAAGCCATCCATTATACTATTACTATGATAGCGAAACACGCGAATCAAAATTATGGTATTTAAAGAAAAATGTCGTATATCTTCCTTGGGAGTGGATAAAAGAATTTTGGGATTCTGATTTTGAAAATTCATTAATAGATCAAAGTTATGATATCTCTCCTCCAATAGAATATCAAGCACCTCCTGATATAGTAAAAGCAGT
>JBHLQZ010000145.1:0-4644 GCA_048883065.1 Candidatus Thorarchaeota archaeon
CATCGTTTCGATATGTACAATTATTTTGGTAAAAAACCTGATAAAGTGTTGAATTATTTCAAAAAATATCTGAAATAATTATAAAGAATTTATTTTCCTTTCTTTTCTAGTAAATGTTTTATAATTATTTATTTTCTTTTTAATATGGATTCTGAAAAATATTTACTTCACGAGATTTCATGGACTGACGTAGAAAAGCTTGATCGAGAAACATCTGTTTTCCTAATTCCTGTTGGAAGTACTGAACAACATGGTCCCCAAAATCCACTTGGAACTGATTTTCTGATAGCTGAACATATAGCAAGGAAAGCTGCTGAAGCATTACCTTTTGTTTATTGTTTACCTACTTTACCTATAGGTGTAGCCTCTCATCATAGAGATTTTCCAGGTACTCTTTATCTTTCACATCAAACATTTGAAAAAATGGTTAAGGAAGTAGTCCACTCTTTACATATTCATGGATTTAGAAAAATTGTTATTGTAAATGGTCATGGAGGTAATACTAATCCGTTAACTAACGTAATTTCTGAATATAATGACATCCATGATATGCTCTGTTTTCTATATGAATGGTGGAAAGATGAGGATTTAATAGAATCAGTATTTGGTTTTCGTTCAGGAATTCATGCAGCTACTATGGAAACTTCTGTAATCTGGGCTGTATCTCCTGATTTAGTAATTCAAGAAAGGTTTGAAGGACTAACATCCGCAAAGAAATGGGGTAGAGAAGTTGGTGGTCTCCACCTTACTTCCAGAACAGCACAATTTACAAAAACAGGTATTGCTGGACCTTTGGAAGGTTTCTCTCAAGAAAAAGGAGAAAAAGTGTTAAAATTAACAATTTCTAAACTCATAGAATCGATTAGAGAGGTTTCTAACTATAGAGATTCTTGATTTTTCTTTTTTTTTTAATTTATCTTTTTTTAATTGTATTGTACTTATCGTAGTAAAAATTTATAAACTCTTATAGAATAAAACAAGTGTCTAAAATGTCTTCAGATGAAACTATCCCCGCAGCAGTTTTACGTCAAAGGAGAAGATACGAAGCATTAGGAGTTGCTTTAAATAAATCTTCAGGTATGAAAAGTTGGTTCAAAGTATTGTTTATTATTGCACTGATTTCAGGAATACCCGCAATAATTTTATTAAGAGATCCGCTAAAGGATGGTCTAACAACTGCTTACCAAATGATAACCATAGGTTCTAGAATATTCATTATTATTATTACTTTGTACCTTTTGATGAAAATTATGCCAGAAATATATACTGCTAAAAACGATTTTGAAATGAAATTAAATGAAGTAGGATACAAAGATCCCAATACTAACACAAAAGAGGAAAAAATAAATGTATACAGAAAATTAATCTTCACTACCTTAAAACTTGTTTTTCTAGTCGTTTCTTTCTTCGGTTTATTCTTAGCTGGCTCTAGAGATAACTATGGTTTTATAATAGGTAATCAGATTCTCTATTTACTTGTTATTGTAGGATTTTTGTTAACCATAAAATTCTGGACTTCAAATGGTCCTGAAAACTCACCAAGAATGGGTGGAAGGAATATCTTACAAATCATTATTCCTGGAGCAGTATTATGGGGATTAGAAGTATTTCTTGAATTCTTCTCATTCTTATCTGAACCTAGATTTCATTTTAACACTTTACAAATATCTTGGGGAGTTATGTATCCATTTATGCTTCTATTCATTCTAATCGCAGTTATTTACACAACAAAGAAAACAGTAAGAGAAAGAATGGTTCTTCAAGATGCAAGGGAGATGGAATTCAAGCGAAAAGAATCGTTTATTGACGATAAAAGATTCTATTCAAGAGCATTTTTTGGATTTCAAACAAGATGGAACGAATTCGCTCAAATTTTCAGGCGAAAAGATACAGAAAAAGTAAAAGATTTAGATAAGAAACCTAATGAGAAAGTAGTTAAAGCACTATGGATTACATTATTTGCAACTTTTATTCCATTTGTTTTTATTTTGCCTTGGAATTTCTTCCCTCATGATGGAATTGTTATTTTTGGGGCGTTAATGGTAGCTTATCAGTATTCTATGATAAAATATAAACGCATTGAAATTGAAGTTATATCTGAACCTGAAAGAGATGAAACAATCACTCCGACTGAAATTAGAAAACCTGAATTTGTATCGGGAACATTAAGATGGATACTAATTCCTATGATACTTTTTGTAATTGCTGTTTATCTAATTGGAGGAGTAATTACTTCAGGAATTCTTACAAGAAATAATGAAATGCTAATTCTGTCATTTACGTGGATATCTGTATTGATAGTTATACCATTATCTATTCAGATTATTTCAAATATCAAAAGTAGTGCTGATGAAAATCGTACCAAAGAAAATGTTGAAATGCACAGAAATTCCTTGATTTTAATTCTAATTCTTCAACTTGTACTTATTGTTGGCTCAATAGTAGGTAATCTAGTTGGTAATTTCATCTTGAATGTTGAAATAATCCCATTAGCTACAATACTTCTACAAGCAGCAATAGCTGGTGTTTTGGTTATCATCCCACTTATCTACCAATTTGTTATCCCAAAACTCACTGATGAAAATTACAAAATGTTCAATATAGGTACTTTTATAGTAGTTGCTTTAGCAGATGCAGGAATTATTGTGTGGTTCATATTCAGTATAATAATAAGATTCTTCGCATAAAGAAGATTCTTAATTTTCTTCTTTTTATCTTATATTTATGTTATTTTGATAATTTTATATAATGACTCCCTCTCTTTTCAGGTTCTTTCATTGAAGAATCTGCATAATAATGATATAAACCAGATTTATTTGTAACACCTGCACATCTTCCGTTTTTATCCATCGTTAAAATATGCAAAACTCCTTTTTCCGGAATCTGTTTTAATTCCAGAATACCTAATTCAGCAGCTCTTTCAGGAGTTTGATGTCTTTCTATTCTATCGACTACCATTCTTGCAGTAGATAATCGAAGTGCTATCTCCCCATTTCCTGTACATGCAACTCCTGCATCTTCTGTACAATAAATCCCAGCACCAAATACTGGAGAATCTCCTACTCTTCCTGGAAATTTCATTGCTAAACCTGATGTAGATACTCCGGCAGCCAAATCACCATTTTGATCCAAACATATAACGTTTGTAGTTCCTTGTTGTTCAAAACTAAGTTTCTGATACCATTCTTTAACAGGATATTCTGACATCACTTCTTGTAAATGATCATCAAATCTCATAAATAACTCTCTTACTAATTGTTGAGCTTCAGGAGGCATTTCTAAGCTTCTACCTTCCATTATGTTATGATAATTTCTAATACCAAGTTCATCAATAATTTCTTCATCCTCATATCCTAGAGCACGAGCAAATCGTTCAGCTCCTTCTCCTACTAGAAATGCATGAGGAGTAATCTCCATAACTTTTCTAGCTATAGTAATTGGGTGACGATAATTTCTAATTGCTGCTACAGCACCAGCTTTTCTTGATTTTCCTTCCATAATTGAAGCATCAAGCTCAACAATCCCCATTAGATTTGGAAAACCATTAAAGCCAACAGTTATATCATATGGGTTGTTCTCAATAAGTCGAATACTCTCTTCAACAGCATCCAATGCTGATCCCCCTTCTGAAAGAATCTTTAAACCTGTTGCTAAACCTCCTATAGAATTTCGAGTTCCACAAATGGCATATTCTGTAATCATTAATAGAAGAAATAATAGTAACTATTAAAAAATATCTCAACTATTCTGATTGAATATGATACAAAAAAGAAAAACAATAGGGTACATATCAGCTATACTAGGTGGTTTCTCTTTTGGTTCTATTCCGATTCTATCTGCTACTCTTCGTGATTATGGCATTTCAAGTTTAGAGCAATCTATTCTTCGACTTGTTTTTGGTGCTTTCATAGGTTTCGTGATTTTGCTTATTTATTGGATTAACAATGTAGAGAACTTTAGAAAAAGTTTAGTTTTTTCTGCACAAAAATCATACATTCTACAAGGTTTGATTTTTTCTATAATGATTGTTTTATATTTATCTTCAATTGCTTTAAGAACTCCCGCAGGAGAAGCAGCTTTGTTAATTCAAGTTCATCCTATTGTTACTTTAATTGTTGGATGGTTTCTTCTCAAAGAGAAAGTTTCTAAATCAAAAATTGCTTCTGTTTTGATAGCTATTACTGGAATTATTGTTCTTACAGAACCATGGGATTGGGATTCTTTTCTGACTTCGATAATTGGGGATCTTTTAGCTCTTCTACTAGGAATTCTTTATGCATTTTATATTTTAATTAACAGATGGGGAACAAGAAATACTGAAGAAATTAATCCTTCAGTATCAATTTCTTGGGTACTTACCTGGAGTTTTCTAATAGGTATTCCTTTTTTGGTAATATTATCATTTCTGCCACTTCCTTCGATACTTGTTTCATTTTCTTTTGAAAGAATCTTGAAGTTTGAGATAGTAGGATTGGGATTCTTACTTGCTTTTTTTGGAAGTTTGATTCCATATGGTCTTATAATGATTGCAACAAGATACATAGAATCTTCAAGAGCATCAATTTTACTATTAACTGAGCCAATTGGTGCAATATTGCTTGCTTACATCTTCTTAAATGAAACAGTTACAATATGGTATCTCAT
>JBHLQZ010000146.1:0-4620 GCA_048883065.1 Candidatus Thorarchaeota archaeon
ACAAAATTCAAAGGAGATTATTTTGAAAATCCTAATCTTCCAGATATACTTGTAGGTGAAAAATTCTTTATTTCTTTAGCAGTAGCAAAAACACATTATTTAACCTTCATAACAGGCACACTAAAGAATCTATTTGGAGTATTACCTAGAAAAGATCAGTCTTTCTATCATCCTCAAATTAATGAAGTTATTGTTGACTTATCCAGAATAATTGAACCTAATCTTTGTATTGTAGATGCAAGAGTAGGTCTTGAAGGTTGGAATGGACCAAAATCAAGGCTTTTGAATAGATTCATAATAGGCACTAATCCTGTATCGACAGATGCTACTATGAGTAGAATCATGGGATTTGAACCTGAAAGAATAAAGCATTTAGTAGAAGCGTCAAAAAATAATCCTGGTTTTTTAAATCCTAATGTTCTGGAAGAGAAAATTGAAACTTCAAAAATACAATTCAATCCTCCTTAATTTTCTTCTTAACTATCGTTTTTCCATTAGATTATTAGCTTAAAAATTGCTATTGGAATATATATAGATTATAAAAAAATATGAAAAAAAAAGGAGATGAAAACTAGTTCAATCCTATTATTTTTCCATCATCTGTGTAATCCATTCTTTCAGCTGCTGGGATTGGTGGCAATCCAGGCATTAAGAACATACTACCACAAACAGGAACGATGAAACGAGCACCAGTGTAAAGTCGAACTTCATCAACATTAAGTGTCCAGTCAGTTGGAGCACCCATTAAGCCAACTTTATCAGTTATACTGAGTTGAGTCTTAGCCATACAAAGTGGGAAATCTGAAAAGCCTTGAGCTTCAATAGCTTTGATATCTTGGATTGCTTGGGAACTGTATTCAACATCCTTAGCACCATATACTTCTTTGGCTATTTTTTCGATTTTGGTTTTAATAGAATCTTCAAGTTCATAGATGTACTTAACATCGCCTTCACCTTTTTCAATGGCTTTGAGAACAGCTTCAGCTAGTTCAACACCACCTTCACCACCTTTCATGAAGACTTCACTGACTGCAGCTTCAGCTCCTATTTCTGTACATTTATCTTTAATCCATTGAATTTCTTCATCATCATCAAAGGGGAAACGATTGATAGCGACAATAGGAGGTATATTGAATTTGTTGATCATATTGTCAAGATGCTTTTCAACATTTATAAAACCCTTAGCTAAAGCTTCAAGATTCTTGTTCTTAGCTTCATCAAGACTAGTAACACCACCATGTAAATGTAAAGCACGAACAGTGACAACAAGAACTACAGCACTAGGATTAGTACCATATTGACGAGCAACAATGTCAACAAATTTTTCGAAACCTAAATCAGCTGCAAAACCACCTTCAGTTAAAGCATAATCAGCAACTTTCAGTGCAATTTTAGTTCCAATTATAGAACTATTTCCATGAGCTATGTTAGCGAATGGGCCACAATGAATAAAGCCAGGTACACCTTCAAAATTTTGAATTAGATTTGGTTTTATTGCATCTTTTAGTATTAATACCATTGCGCCTACTGCATTCAATTCTTTGGCATATACTGGCATATCATCATATGTATACCCAACTAGTATGTTTCCTAATCTTTCTCTTAATTCAGCTATATCTCCAGATAATGCTAGTATTGCCATTATCTCTGAAGCTGCAGTTATTACAAATCCTGTGTTTCTTATATCTCCTCCCATTCTTCTTCCACCAAGAGCTATAATGATATTTCTTAATGCTCTATCATTAACATCGAGAGTTCTTGGCCAAGTCACTTTTGTTGGATCTATATTCAATCTATTTCCTTTTGTTAAATGGTTATCTATCATTGCTGCTAATAGATTATGAGCTGATGTAATTGCATGCAAATCTCCTGTAAAGTGCAAGTCTATGTCCCACATAGGAAAAACTTGACTTTGACCACCACCTGTTGCTCCACCTTTAATACCAAAAGTAGGCCCCATACTTGGTTCTCTTATTGAAAACATCACTTTCTTTCCTATTTTCTGTAATGCTTGAGAGAGACCTATTGTTGTTACAGTTTTTCCTTCACCTGCTCTTGAAGCAGTCATAGCTGTTACAAATATCAATTTTCCATTTGGTTTATCAGAATTTAAAATCTGAAGCATTTTTTGATAATCTAATTTTGCCACATATTTCCCATATTGTTCTAAGTCATCTTCTTCTAAACCAATTTTTTTTGCTATCTCCCTTATATTCTTCATTTCTTTCTGTTTTTCTTGTGCAATTTCTATGTCTGTTTTCATAGGAATCATCATCATTATTTATTATTCGAGCAAGTTTTTTTACTATCGATTAAAAAAGATTTGGATAGAAATAGAATGTTAACTATACAAATGAAATATAGTTTATAATTATCATTTCTTGGCAGTTTTGTGGTTAAATGGATACATTCTAAAGTGACCGTGTTTAGATATTTATGAAATTAAATGAAATGTGAGCACCCTAGTTGTCAAGCTGATGAAGATATACTTTTTTACTGTCGTTATTGTGGAGGTTCTTTCTGTGAACGACACAGAGATGCTTATGCTCATAATTGTTCTCCTAAAACTCAACAAGATCAATCGGTTCCCCCAGGTCAAGCTACTCCTGAACAAAAAGCTGAGGATTTTCTAAGGCAATTTGCTTATAAT
This sequence comes from Candidatus Thorarchaeota archaeon, assembly GCA_048883065.1. GTDB lineage: Archaea > Asgardarchaeota > Heimdallarchaeia > Heimdallarchaeales > Heimdallarchaeaceae > UBA460. The sequence continues at coordinate 2,651 of JBHLQZ010000146.1, forward strand.
GTATCGCAAGCAGCACAAAGAACAGCTCCTCCTTCTCAACCTGTATCATTCCCTGATGAAAAAAGCAAAAAGAAATTCATAGAAGAAAGATTGGTTTCTTCTGGGCAATTATTTTCCCTTGGAAATGAATTTTTTGATATCGTTTTTGGTTTTTCTTTGATTGTACTTGTGTTTGGTTTTTTCCAATTTATAACTAGAGGTGAATGGTGGGGATTCTTAATCGCTGGTATTTTAGTAGGAACAGCTTTTGTTCCTCATGAGATGGCTCACAAAGTTGTAGCAATTAAAAAAGGACAATTTGCAAGGTATATTTTATGGGTTAGAGGTTTACTATTTACATTACTTACTTTAATCATTGGTATAGGTTTAATTGTACCAGGTTTTGTTGCAATCGTACCTATGTCTAGACAAATGAATAAGAAGGATCTTGGACTAGTTGCTTTTGCAGGTCCTGCAATTAATGCAGTAATAGGTGCAGTTAGCTTGGTTTTAGGATTATTATCTAATGCTTCTTTTGGAGTATTTACCTTAGCACCTATCTTTGCAGAACCAAACATCTTCATCTTGATAACTCAATTCAATGCACTTATCGCTTTATTCAATTGTATACCTATTTGGCAATTAGATGGTGCAAAAATATTAAAATGGAATAAAATAGTGTTTTTTGGTTTAGTGGCAATAAATGTTGCTTTAATTGTTCCAGCTTTTATTCTAAATCCTACATTTCTATCTTTCAGCTAATATAACAAAAAAGATAATTATAGCTTTGTAAAATAAGATATAAGGATGAACAAGGCATTGCTGAGAGTTTTACTCTATGACGAATCATAGTTAGTCTGATTTCTATTTAAAATCCCTAAATATGATATCTTGCCTTATTTTTTTCATTTCTTTGAGATTCTTAATTCCGATCATTGCCATAACTGTTTTCATCTCAAAAACATACGAATTTATGAAATTCATGAGTTCTTCTACTCCTCCTTTTGCTATTGCTTTCAAAACAGGTAATGCGAAAGCTACATAGTCCGCTCCTAAAAGAAGTGATTTTATTGCATCAATTCCATTCCAAACTCCCCCAGAAGAAATTGTTTTAATTTTTGTATTCTTTGTAGCTTCTACTACATTTAAAAGACTTAAAGCTGTTGGAATCCCCCAGTTTATGAATTTCGATGAAAGGTTTTTATAAGCAGGATTTCGATATTTTTCAATTTTTATCCAATTAGTACCTCCCGCACCTGAAACATCTATAGCATATATATCCTGCTTTGCAAAGAAATTCGCATCTTGTTCTGAAATTCCAGAACCTACTCCCTTTATTATTATGGGAGTTCTAAAGTCCTTAATTATTTCCACAAGCTTTATTCTGGACTCAATGAGATTTTTGTCTCCCTCTTTTTGAACAAATTCTTGTAAAGGATTAAGGTGTATAAAAAGACCATCCGCTTCAATCATTTCTACAGCTTCTACTGCCTCTTTAATCCCATATCCTTTAATAAATTGAGCAATCCCTAGATTAGCAAATAATGGAATATCTTCTGCTAAATATCTAATATTATAAGTATGAGCTAGATCTGGATTTTCAATTGCTGCTCTTTGTGATCCCACACCCATTCCAATATTTAATTCATTACAGACTTCTCCGATTATTTCATTATACTTTTTACTTTTTTCAGAACCTCCTGTCATGCTTGAGATGATAATAGGAAAATCTATTTTCTTTCCAACAATAGAAGAACTAAGATTTACATTTTCAGGTAACACTTCTACCAAAATTGAAGGCTCAAGTTTGATGTTATCAAAACCTGTTGTAAGATTCTCATACAAAACATCTTCTTCTAAGCATATTTTGATATGATCATCTTTTCTTGAAGAAGTATCTGAAATTTCATCCGAAGTCATAATTGAACTATTGAATTGATGAATAAAAAGTTTGTATACGTTAAATAAAATAATAAATGTTTGAGTAATTT
>JBHLQZ010000147.1:0-4613 GCA_048883065.1 Candidatus Thorarchaeota archaeon
ATCTACTACGGCTGAGGATGGCTAAAGACTTAGCACAAGGGAAAATTAATTTTCCCTGCGAACAATGAATGTTGTAATCTGTTGCGACTTTGATGGCACTATAACGTTAGCTGACACAGGAAAGATATTACTTACAAATCTTACAGACAAAGATTGGCATTATTATGATGAGCTCGTCATAAAAGGAGAAATGGGAACTAGAGAAGCTTTAGTTATTCAATGGGGAATGATTGAAAAAGCAACTACAGAAGAGATAAACAAAATCGTAGATGGAATAGAAATAGATCCTTCGTTCATTAAATTCTTTGGTTGGATTAAAAAAGTAGGTATTGAATTCTTAATTTTATCAGATGGATTTAAAACTTATATAAATAGAATTCTTAAAAATCATAAAATCCAGATAGCAGAAAAAGACATTAGATCAAATGATATGAGACTAGTTGGAGGGAAATTCAAATTGAAATTTCTTACACCAGAATGTGAACATAATTGTGCAAATTGTAAGTATTCTCAAGTTAAACAATTCAAAGATAAGGGAAACAAAATCATCTATATTGGTGATGGTTTATCTGACATTTTTCCAGCTAGAGAGTTAGCAGACATTATTTTTGCTAAAGAAAATGAAGACTTAGCTAGGGAGTTGAAAAATGATAGTAGACTTATCACATTCAATAATTTCTCTGATATAAAAGAGATTATTTCACATGATTTGAAATTATAAGATGATAGATTACAACAAAATATCCTTCGATGCAATAAATGGATTTTCTTTTTTCTCTGTTCCTATATCTGTAAAATCTCCATGTCCCGGATATACTTTAGTCTCATCAGGAAGCTTCATTAATTTATCAATAGAGTTCAAAAGTGTTTCATACGAACCTCCATAAAGATCAGTTCTTCCTATTCCACTTCTAAAAAGAACATCTCCACTTAGAAGGCATCCGTTGAAATAATAGCAAATACTTCCAGGAGTATGTCCTGGGGCTAGAAAGGTTTTTACCAGTATGTTGCCAATTTTCAGTGTTTGATTATCTTCAATTTCTATATCTAGATTTTCAATAATAGAAGCATCTACTTGAAAGATTCTAGCAAAAAATCCTTGGTTTTCTAGAACAAAAAGTTCATTTTTATTATATCCAATTAAAGCTTCAGGATACTTCTTCTTTATATCGTTTATACCATTAAAATGGTCAAAATGAAGGTGTGTAAAGAATATATATTTGATTTTCAGATTTTCTTCTTCAATTATAGAAATAAGTTTCTTGATTTCTCCCCCTACATCAAACAATGCTGCTTCCTTTGTTTGTTTATCATATAAAAGATAACAATTTGTATGTAAAGGTCCAGTAACTTCATATTCTAATACAAAATCATTCATTAAAATTACAAAAATTGAGGTATTTTTAAGCTCTTCGACTTTTTCATCGAATATTTTTATTATGATACGTTTTTTAACAACTTTGACCAATAATGACTTGATTAAATGAGTTTGGATGAAGAAAGAGAGGATAACGAAATTGAGCTAGTTATATTTAATGAAGAATTTTTACAATTAGAAAAAAAACATGAACAGATTTCCACATCAATTGAGGAATTGATCAAAAATTATTCATTATCAAAGAAGAACAAAGAAAAAACGAAAATTATGGATCAACTGGGAGAATTTATATCTTATCCTGAGGTAAAAGATTTTCTAAAAGATACAGCTAGAGAAGATAGTTATGATCTTTGCAGAGCTAAAGCTGTTTCATATTTTTCAGAACTTACTAGTGATGAAGAAATAAAAGGATTGTTGATTCAGAAACTGGACGATAGTTCTCCTAAAGTACGTTTGTGGGCTGTTTGGTCGCTTAGAGGTGAAATTCATGACGAGATAGTTCAATCAGAATTCATTAGAAGATTGAAGTATATTGAAAAAGCAAAAACAGTTAGATTGTGGATAATTAGGTCCCTAGGTGATGTAATAGAAAACGAAAATATACAATATGTTTTTCTACATTTACTTAAACAAAAACCTGACACTGAAACTCGAAAGCTTTTACTATATTATTTATTACAAAAACTAAACAACAGAGACATATGTTATTATATCTCGTCATATGTTACATTAGAAGTTAATAAAAACATTCGAAAGGAAATCGTAAAAAAAATGATAGAAGTAGATAATGAAGATATTAAATATGCACTAAATAAACTTGCCAAGATTGAAAAAGATAAAGAAATAATTGATTTGATTTCTTCAAAGCTTTAACATAAGATTTTTCAATTTCCCTAGCATTTTCAGTTTTGTTCATGACACAAGAGGAATTAATTAACAAAACTGAGGTTATTAAGAGGAGTGAAGAGATAGCTCTTTATTCAAGAACAATAGCTACTAGCACCTCTCGAGGATTGGTTCAACCTTTTGTATCAATGATTGCTTTAACAATGGGCGCAAGTTCCGGCTTATTAGGGTGGATTCAAAGCATATCAAATTTACTTGCAACATTTCTAGGACCTATTTTTGGAAGATTATCTGATTTAGTAAAAAGAAGAATCCCATTTATTGTTATTTCTACAATATCATGGGGGATTCCTTATGCTTTCCTATTTTTCGCTAAACTACCATGGATTATTGTCATTATAGTTGCATTAGTAAATCTACTTTTTAGTTTAGGATCACCTGCTTGGGCAGCACTTCAAAATGAGTTATTCCCACAAGAGGTTCGAGGAAAGTTAACAGGACGAGTAGTATGGTTTGACTCAATAGGAAGTATGGTAGCAACTATTTTTACTGGAATAATTTTGACATTAGCATTTGAGGATATCGATTATCAAAAATATATCCTCATACCTGTTGCTATAGGAGTATTTTTATCAATCTTAGGTGTTCTACCTTTCAGAAAAATTGAAGAACCACTTAAGGAAGTAGCTGCTGAAGAATTACCAGAATCTAGGAAGTTAAAAGAAAGCTTTCAAATAGCATTTTCGAATAAACCGTTTTTAAAATTTACAATAATATCAGTTATATATTCATTTTTCTTTTCTTTTGCATGGCCACTTTTCAGTATCTTTCAAGTCAAAATACTTAATGCAACAGCACTTGAAATAGCAATTTTAGCTATTATCTTCAACATATCTACTCTTTTAATTATTAATGTAGGAGCTAAGCTTAGTGATAGAATTGGAAGAACCAAATTGATTTTTTTTAACAGGATTTCTCTTGCTTTGTTTCCATTAACGTACATTTTTGCAACTGAAGTATGGCACCTGTATATTATTCATTTTGGAGTAGGTCTTCTTATGCTTCTTGGAACACCTAGTATTCAAGCTTATTTATTAGATATAATACCAAAAAAAGAGGGAGGGATATATTTTGGAATTTATAACATGATAACTGGTGCTGTTTTATTTTTAGGAGCGCTTGCAGGAGGATATTTAACCGAACTATTTGAAATTTGGTACCCTTTGAGAATAGCAGTTATTATATCACTAGCAATTGCTACTGCAGGAAGAATAATAACAAGTTTCTTGTTCTTAGCTGTTAAAGAAGAAAAGAAGTTTCCATCAACTTGGAGTGAGATATGGAATCAATTACTTAGAAGAAAAAGAATGGAACCACCTATTTAGACTCTTCTATAAAAAAATTATTTTTTCCCCTAAAAAAAGAAAAGATTAAACCAAATACACCCATTACTACAAAAATAATAAACGCAATTTGAGTACTTTTTAGAAAAAGGGATTCATAACCTGGAGATAAAGGTCCTAAATCCCCCAATATTAATGCAAATAGAAGTGTCACTAGACCCAAGCTTATTGTTTGTCCTACTGTTCGCATTGTACCAATTAAAGCTGAAGCAACACCATAGTCTTTCATAGAAACAGCACTCATAATGGAATTTGCATTGGGAGATGAGAATAAACCAAAACCTATTCCACCAAATATTAAACTTAGAATTACTAAAATTAGAGGAGAATTTACTTTTAAAAATATTAATAATACTAAACCAACTAAACCTATAGATATACCAAGTGTAGTAATAATGCGATGCTGAATTTTATCTGATAGCATTCCACCAATTGGAGATAAAATTGCCTGGAAGATTGGTCTAGAAAGGAGTATTAGACCAGCAATAATAGGTGTATAGTTTCTTATATCTTGTAAATAAAGACTAAGAATGAAAGTTGTTGCAGCAGTCGCTGTATAATATGTAAAAGCTGCTAAATTAGCAAATGAGAAGAATCGATTATTCTTGAATAACCTTAATTGAAGAATTGGATGCTCAATTTTCCATTCCCAGAAAACAAAAAACACCAAAAAAAGAATTGAAGAACCTATCAAATAAAAACCATAATTCTTTGGAAGTGATCTAAATCCATATAGTAGTAGAAATAAAGTTATTATGTAAGTAATAGAACCGATCCAATCAAATTTCTCTTTTTGCTCATTTTTCCATTCTCCTTTAAGACCAAATGCTACAAGAAAAGATAAGATCACACCAAAAGGAACAATACTGTAAAATATACTCCTCCACCCAAGAAAATCTGTTAAGAATCCACCTAAGGAAGGACCAACAGTCAAACCCAAATATACTGATCCAATGTTAATCCCAAAAGCTAAACCTTTCTTATCT
>JBHLQZ010000148.1:0-3336 GCA_048883065.1 Candidatus Thorarchaeota archaeon
ACATAATGACATTAGTATTATACCTAAATGCTGTGGATGTCTTATGAATTTATATGGACCAGTTTTTACCAAACCAGTTTTGTTACTCTTAGCCTTAGCTATAAGAATTATTCCCCATACAAACAAACATAGTCCAACTCCAAAAATAATAAATTCTGAAACAATAAGAGCTATTATTGTATCATTAACAGAAATAACCCCCAACATCCAATCTTTTTGTCCTAGGAAAGCAAAAATCCACCAAGAAGCAAAAGCTACTGGAAACATCCATACCATTGCAAATACAATACCTGCTATAATAGGTGAATAGATCCAAAATAGAGATGGAATTAGTAATATTTTTCCAACAATTTTTGATATATCTAAACCATTTTCGTTTTTCATGGTTTCAATGAAACATAGACACTGAAGTAAGTAATTGTGTAATTTTTAACACATTTATGAATAATTTTCTTCTCAGAAGTAAAAAGGAATTTTATTGATTCTAGAGAATTTCGATATTAGAAGATTCAATTCTAACTATTTAGTCAGAAAACGAAATATTTAAACTACATAATATAAGGAATCTGATACCGATGTCAGAACAAAAGAAAGTAGCTGTTGTCGCTATAGGTGGTAACTCTCTCATCAAAGATAAGAATCATAAAACTGTACAAGATCAATATGAAGCTGCTAAAGAAACCTGCTATCATTTGGTTGACATGATTGAAGCAGGTTGGGATATTTGCGTTGGTCATGGTAATGGTCCTCAAGTTGGATTTATTTTACGACGAAGTGAAATTGCTCATAAGGTAGAAGGTATGCATGAACTTCCACTAGATGTTTGCGGAGCTGATAGTCAAGGTGCTATTGGTTATGCTTTGCAACAGAATATTCAAAATGAACTCAAAAAGAGAGGAATTACCAAATCAGTAGCAACAGTAGTAACTCAAGTCAGAGTTGATCCAAATGATCCAGCTTTTCAAACCCCCACTAAACCTATTGGTTCATTCATGGAAGCTGAAGAAGCAGAACAAAGAAAAATAGAACTAGATTGGAATGTAGTTGAAGATTCTGGGCGTGGATGGCGACGAGTTGTTCCTTCTCCGATACCTGTAGAAATTATGGAACTAGAAGCTGTTAAAAGATTGATTAATGCAGGAATAGTAACTATTACTGTAGGGGGAGGTGGAATACCTGTTATTCAAACTGAAGAAGGAGTAATTGGAACTGAAGCAGTAATTGACAAGGATTTTGCATCAGCATTACTAGCAAGAGAAATAAAAGCTGATATGTTATTGATTTCAACTGCAGTTGAGAAAGTATTTCTTAATTTTGGAAAACCAAATCAAGTGGAAATAGATAAAATGACAGCTGCTGAAGCGAAGAGATATCTTGGTGAAGGACACTTTGGTAAAGGATCAATGGAACCTAAAATTAAAGCAATTGTTGAATTCTTAGAACAAGGTGGAAAAGAAGCGTTAATAACCAATCCTGAAAACATCAGTAGAGCTTTAAAAGGTGAAACTGGAACTAGAATTGTTCCATAATCCAGATTTTTTTTCTTTATCTTTTCATTTTACTTTCTTGCAATAGGTAATTCAAATCTCCATTTACCGTCATATTGATAGTATGCTCCTGCAATAGCTCCAGCTGTTGGAACTAAACCTATTTCTCCAACTCCCTTTGATCCAAAACCTAGAATCTCTTCTGGTTCTTCTATGATAATAACTTCTACTTCAGGAGTATCTTTTGCTTTTACTATTTGAAGATCCTTCATCTTTAAAGAATCAGGAATACCTTTAGTTGTTGTAAAGCTTTCAGATAAGGTATGTCCTACTCCCATATGTATTCCACCTTCAATTTGTCCAGCAACTGCCATTGGATTGATAGCTTTACCAACATCATGAGCAGCAATTATTTTCTTGAGGTTCCCTCCATCATCTAGGAAAGCTACTTGAACAGCATAGCTAAAAGCTAAATGAGTAACAGGATTGTCAACTTGAGTACCAGGTTTAACAGTAAACTTAGTCACAAACTCTCCGTGAAACTCTTCACCTGCAAGTTCTTTGAGAGATTTTGTCTGCAAAGCTGTTGCGAGTTTCTCTGCTGCATATTTACACGCCATTGTATCTAAAGCTGTAGCTCTTGATGCAGTTGTCATTCCACATTTTGTTTTAGAATAACTTATTGTTTTAACCTTCATTTGTGAAGGTGGAATGTTAGTTAATTCTGTGACAACTTGAGTAAGTACTGTGAACAGTCCTTGCCCCATTTCTGTGAACCCTGTCAAGATTTCTATTTGTTCATCATCTAATACTTTGATGAGCACTCTTCCAGTATCTTCGAGAGCATTACCTATTCCAGTGTTCTTTATTCCGCAAGCTATACCTGTTGGTACTTTTGAATCTTTGTACACTTTCTTGACTGTATCCAAGCATTTTTGCAAACCAACAACAGTCTTTGTCATCTTTTGTCCTGTAGCAAAACGTTGACCTTCTCTGAGAATATTTAATTCTCGTATATCATAATCATCAATCTCGATTCCATCTTCCCTCATTTTTGCAGCAATTAAATTCAAACAAGTTTCAATTGCAAAGGCAGTTTGATTAACACCAAATCCACGCATAGCTCCACATGGAGGATTATTTGTGTATATAGCTTTTGCATCAATGTCAACATTCGGGACATAATAAGGTCCACAAGAATGACCAGCAGCTCTTTCAACTACTTGTACACCTACTGATGCATATGCACCAGTATCAGCTATGAGTCTAAGTTTTACTGCAGTGAGTTTACCCTCTTCATCAGCACCAACTACATAATTCATTGTCATTGGATGACGTTTGGGATGTAGTCGAAGTGATTGCTCCCTAGTGAGTACAGTTTTGACTGGTTTTTTCAACAGATAAGATGCTATAGCTGTTTGAGCTTGACATGAGAGATCTTCTTTGCCACCAAAAGCCCCTCCACTAGAAACAAGTTCAACGATAACATCTTCTTTATCGAGTCCAAGAGCTTCAGCAATTTGTCTTTGATCTTCATGAACACCTTGTCCTTGGCTGTACACATGTATACCCCCGTCCGTTGAAAATGCAAGACAACTTTCCACTTCCATGAAAGCGTGTTCTATACGCTGAGTCTTGAATTGTTGTTTGATAATATACTTGGAATCTTCTAAAGCTTGGTTGACTTCTCCTCTTGTGAAGAATGTGTGACCAAGTAGGTTTCCTTTTTCATGTATCTTTTCTCCATGAGGTAACAAAGCTTTTTCAGGATCATCTATTGGTTCAAGTACTTCATAATGAACATCAATTTTATCTAGAGCTGTTCGAGCATGAAACATTGTATCAGCTA
>JBHLQZ010000148.1:3346-4613 GCA_048883065.1 Candidatus Thorarchaeota archaeon
GAAAAAATGTGACCTATGAATCTTTTCCCTGGTACATCTTTTGCTGTAAATATTTTTTCAATACCTTTAGCTGATTCAGCTTTGGATGTATCTATATGAATAATTTTAGCTCTTGGATGTTCGCTTAACAATAATGCCCCATGAAGCATCCCTTCTACTTCCATGTCTGCAATGAAAGGTTTCTTGCCAAGAGCCATATCGATTCCTCTGTAACGATGAGTACTTGCTCCTACTCCTTTTTCTTTTGGAACATACTCTCTTTTCATTCCATACTTCTCCCCAAAAAATTCAGCTCTTCGAGGAGGACCTAAAATTATTTTTTCTTTCTTTTGCCAATGTTCTTCAGCTGTTTCCATTGCATCAAGAATACGTTGATAACCTGTACATCTGCAAAGATTACCTGTTATAGCCTTAGCTTTCTCTTCTCTTGTAGATTTTGGATTCTTATCAAGAAAGCTTTTGATGCGAAGCATTAGACCAGGTGTGCAGTAACCACATTGAATTGCACCTTCCTTAACAAATGATTTGGATAGAATATTTTTTTCAGTATCACTAAGACCTTCAATGGTTATAACTTCTTTACCATCAACAGAAGCAGGATCTCTTCTACAAGACATCATTGCTTTACCATCAATAAGAACAGTACACGCTCCACAAAAACCTTGACCTGAACATCCATCCTTACAACTCTTGATTAAACAAACTTCTCGGAGAACATCTAGAAGACTCATACCTTCTTCATATTCAACAGTTATCTCTTTACCATTAAGAGTGAATGTTACATCCATTGTTTCACCTTGAATTCTTCCCAATCTTCAGGAGTATTAATGTTAAGTGTAATGTTATTGTCGTTAACAGATATAATTTTTGCTTTTCCTTGTTCATCCTTCTTTCTTATCTCATGATCAAGTCGAGTATCTGTATCACAAGATAAGAGATAAATCTTGAATTCTTCTGATAATAAAACAGGGTGTCCTTTTTTTCCTTGATATTGAGGTATCAACACACTTGCTTGAAATAAACTTTGGTTTAATGCTAATTGTTCCCAAACCTCTCTATTTGGACAAGGAACATCTAGAGGGAGTATAAAGACATCTTGTTTGTGTGATTCTGATACTTCTTTCAATCCACACTTTATAGAAGAAAATTGTCCTTCTTCTGGATTGGGATTGATGATTACTGTAGTATCATTGAGTTCAGGAATTTTGTCAAGGTAAAAATCTTTGTCTTTACCAAGAATAATTATTATTTTAATCAACATTGTTTA
>JBHLQZ010000149.1:0-4607 GCA_048883065.1 Candidatus Thorarchaeota archaeon
TTCATTTTCTGTTAATATTCTACCTACCAACCTTAGAAGAAACCTAACGTTAGGATCGATTTCAATTTTTTCTAATTCTGAAGAAAGAGGTGCTGATTTGTGTATTTCAACTTCTTTAACTTCCATTGGAATGCTTGGGATTTCACAGAATTCTGTAGAATGGAAATCATCTTCTACATCAATTATTAAATATCCTTTTGGTTCAACTATTTCCATGAAACTAGTTCGTCCAATAGAACCAGGATAAAACACTTTATTGTTTTGTAATGATTGAGCTCTATGAATATGACCACTAACTACAAATTTGATATTTCTTGGAAGATTATAAGTTAAGAGTGTATCAAATCTTTTTGTAAAAACATAATTGTGAGGACCAAAAGTTGCCCCATCAAATAATTGATGACAGAGAATTATAATTCTCTTCGATGGATTATTTTTTGCATATCGAGATATTTTTTTCATAATTGAAATTGGATCGTTTGAATAAGGAAAACCAATGATAGTTATATCATCAATTTCTATAATTGAAAATGAATTAAGGAAAAAGATATTTTTTCTAAAATGACTTAATAATGTGTCTGGAAGATAAGAACGATCATGATTCCCAGGAATTGCAACAAAATTAAATTCATCATCAGACAGTTTAGCTATAAGATTGAATGCTTTAGCAAAACAATACTTTTTTGGTTTAGATCTGTTAAAAAAATCACCACCATGAAGAACTAAGTCTGCTTTCTCCTTCCTAGCAATATTTAACAAATTCTCAAAAGAATCGAAGAAATGTTGAGTTATGAGGTTTTTAGCTTGAGCTGTTCTTCCATATATGTATCCAAAATGACTATCAGCAGTTGCTAAAATTCGCATTACTCATTCCATACTTTACAAATTAGTTAGAATTTCATTAAGAAGTTAATATATAAACAAATAAACCAAAGTCTCCTAATATGTTACAATTATCTGATCAACTTTCTTTGTTTTTTTGTTTGACTTCTTTTAGAACATCCAAAAATAACAAAGGATGGAGTTTAAGATGAATTACCTTTCATTATAGAGGGAGATTTTCTCAATACTTTTATAAATTTAATCTGTTTAAACAATGCTAGTACACTTATGAGGAAAAAAAATGAAAAAAAAGTTTGTATTAGATATGATTGTAATTTGTATGATTGTTTTTTCTTTGAATAACAAAATAACAGTAAAATCTTCTTTTAGTGTGAGAGAGAAGAAGAATGGTCAATTTGTCATAAATGAGCTATCAATTTCACCTAGATTAATAGATTTATCTCTAACTCCTCGTGAACCGATAATAATTACTCATGATGATAATTTTACAGATTATGGTTTCTCAGGTTCAGGGATTCTTGGAGATCCTTATATCATTGACAGTTTTAGTATAGAGACTATAGAAACTTATGGCATATATGTTAACGGAACAAGCAAATATTTTGTTATTAGCAACTGCTATATATCAGCTTTCAGCTATGGTATTTACATCGTTGATGTTTCAGAAGGAACTGCAGTACTTGACAATAATATTTGTGGTTTACATTATTATTATAGTATCTATCTATCAAATTCTTCAGGTTCAATAATAACTGATAACTACTGTTATAGCACTAATATGAAAATTTACAATTCATTTAACGTGACACTGATTAATAATATCTTTTTAGAATACAGTTCCGCTTTATATATAGATTATATTTCAGATTCAAAAATAATGAATAATACTTTTGTTGATATCCAATTTCCCATTATTATGACTTACTCTCCTAACAACACTCTAATGGATAACATGTGTATAGATTATTGTAAAGCAATTAGAGTCGAAAATTCTTTAAATTCTACTCTAATTAAAAATACATGTACTATGAGTGGAAAATATCCAGATGATCATTGGCTCTTTGGTAGGGAAGGTATAGTTCTAGAAAATTCTTATGGTTCCAAACTGATGAACAACACATGTTCAAATATTGATTATGGAGTTGTTCTTTTGAATTCATCCGAATCTGTGTTGAAAAATAATAATTTCTATAAGTGTGGTTTGAAAATAGATGATTCTGATGCTGAGCAGCTTAGTTTAGGTTATATCATTGAGAATAATTATGTAAATGAAAAGGAAATAGGGTATTTTACAAATCTTAATGAATATACTATTTCAGAACCCATCTATGGACAATTATTTTTTATAAATTGCGACGATATTATCATCAAAAATCAAGAAATACCTAACACAGGTCAAGCAACTGGAATATATTTCGGAAACTGTAAAAAAGTTGACTTGGAAGATAATACTTTTAGTTGCCTTTATTATGCTATACGGTTGAATTCTACAACTGAAGCCACTCTAATTAACAATTATTGCTATAACAATAGTATAAGAATAGATTATTCCCATGACTCAACTATTATTAATAACACTCTATGCCATAGTGGAGGATTGAGAATAGAAGATTCCTCCAATTTAGATATAAGAGAAAATACCTTTAATAACAATTCTAGAGGAATTTATTTTGGATCATCTTCTTATTGCCTTATTGTTTATAATCTTTTTCTAGAGAATGCAATTTATGCAATTACTTTTGCGGCTTATTGTAATTACAACATCATTCATCACAACTCTTTCATAAACAATAATCTTGAAGCTGTTTCAGAGGGAGGTTCACAGGCAGCAGATTATGGAACAAACAACACCTGGTATGATGTAAGCACTAACGAAGGCAACTATTGGAATGAATGGAAATCAAAAAAACCATATCCTATTGAAAGTAACAAAGAGGTTACAGATCCTTATCCTCTAAATAAAAATCTAAAAAGAGCAAGTTATGGATTTACAATATTTATTTCTGCTTTTGTTCTTATGGTTATTCTTTATAGACGCTATAGAAACAAGAAAATTACTCATACAAGGATAAAGCAATAACTTCTTCCCTTTTCTTTTTTTAACTAACTTCTGTTTCTTTAAGGTTACATATCCACAATGGCTTTCTTTCTATAAATAAGAAGAAGCTCTCTGCAAAAGATGAATCTTCTTCATATATTTTTCTTAGTTCTCCATCTATACCAAGAACTAACATCTTTTCTTTTATTTCCACCTTAAGAAAAGAATCTACATTCAACACAAAGGTATTTTTCTTAACTAAATTCTGCAGGAAATCATAAATATTCTGACCTTTCTTTGTGAAATGAATCACCCATTTGCCATCATCTATGAAAGGTCCTGCAACTACATCTGCATGTTTTGTATATCTTCTTAGGAATTTAATTGAATCAGCTGAAGTTATTTCTGGTCCTTCTTTTCTTAGAGATATTCTTGGATTTGTATTCATCAAACTTATAAAAATTCCAAAATATTCATCGCAAACAAAAGGTTTAGCCCTTTCTAAAATATAGTTATTGTTATGCAATTCTGCTTCAAATGCTGATTTTATGCTTAGAGCTTTTTGCCAACATACTTCTGCTTCTTTGAATTCTCTTTTTAGAGTAAGAACAATTACTTCCTTTCCTGAATTGATTATTTTCCTAACTAAATCCTCAAAATCAGAAGCCTCACACATTTGATCTTCAAAAATATCTATTGTAGGGTGATGATAGTATAAATTAGCCGCTGCAATTATTGAATTAAACTGATCAATAGATAAACTTGAAGCAACATTATCTTTTGGATTTAAAGGATCAGGCACATATAGAGGATAATAACCAACTAGCATTTCTGTAGTTAGTGCGTCCACATCTTCGATTTTTTCTTGATTTCTTTTTAAATCTATAATAGTACGAGGTTTACATGTTCTGATAGCTTGAATTGTATCTCTAAAAGAACCATAAAAAATAATTAATAATTCACATAGATAACCATTGAATCCAACAGCTCCAATCTCATTTCGATAAACACCTGTTGCTTTAACAAATTTCTTCAGTAGTAAAACTTCTTTTCTTATTTCTTCAGGCATATGGGTTAGGATATACTGAGTATGCATTGGAATTAAATCAAAGATAGAAATTGCTTCCTCACCTGGAGATATTTCAAATCCCACAAAAACGTTGATTAATTCTCCTCCACCAAGAATTCTAAGATAAGGTATTTTGCCTGTGTGTTTTGTTATTGTTATTGGTTGTTTTCGAATTCTATCATTCTTCAACCTTTTAACTAGAGCATCTAATATTTGATGAGTATTAGCTTTATCTTCCCTCTGTAAAATTAAAAGCAAATCGAAAGTCTCATCTTCGGGAAGATAAGTCTTTCTTGCAAAAGAACCTTGAGTTTCAACTCTACCAATATAACCTAAAGCGTTTAAATCCATTTGTATTTTTTCTCTTAAGATTGATAATATTTCTCTTGTTTCTTCATGCTGTTCCCATTGAACTTGAATGACTTCTAGCACCTGATTTTCTATAATATCGTGCTTTTCTTTTTCTTCTGGAGTTTCAGTTTCTCCCATTTAATCACCATTTATTGAGCTTTAACTTCATGAAGAGTAGAATATTCAGGTCCTTCTGATTTAAGTATAGATTTTTTTAATTTTATAGAGGCTATTTTTTGAATTCCACTATGAACTTCAGACATCTCTCTAATTACATCAATTAATTCTTTTCTATTCTTTGCAGAT
>JBHLQZ010000150.1:0-4590 GCA_048883065.1 Candidatus Thorarchaeota archaeon
CTTCCTTAATACTTTCATTTGGAAAAGGAGTGAGAAATACCATGTTCTTTTGTTTAAAACATTCTTTTTAACTCTTTCACTAAGATTGAAACATTTTTGATACTAGTTTTTTCTTGCAATTTGGACACTGAGGTTTAACTTTAATCCACTCAACTATGTGAGCATAGTGAGATGGAATATCACAATGAGGACATCGTACGAAGCTTTCTCCAGCTTTTATAACGGATAAGCATACACTGCATCTATCTTCTAAATCTGATGTTGCAACTTTAAGTGGTTGTGTTGTAATCTTCTTTGGAACTTCTTCTTTCTCTTTAATTACTATCTCTTCTTCTTTGATTTCTTCTTTAACCTCTGATGCAATAGCTTCTAATTCCTCCAAACTTTTTTCTTCTTCTAAAACAACACCAGGTTCTATTTCACTAACTTCTACTACACCAGCAGGGGAAATATCATCTATACTTTTGCCAATTGTTGCTAAAACAGCATCAGCTTCTTCAATTAGGTTACTATCATATAAAATCAAACCAGATATTTCAGTTTCTCCACTATCGAAGAAATATCGTGAAAGATTTCTTATCATTTCCTCTTCCCTCTCTGGAGCATATCTAGATATTATTTCCAAAGAATCAGGAATGAATTCTCTCCCTTTTGCTGCTATTGACTTTGCTGCTCCAAAAACTCTCCCTGTTTTCAGATATTCTTCTTTTGCTCTATCATACATACCAGCTCTAAAAAATTCATCTGCACTAGCATAAGCTGCTCGTGATTCAGAGGGAGAACTGGAGGTTTGAACAGCTGTACTAGTAGTTGATGGAGTTGGAGTATCTATCGTTCTCTCTTGACCATAAGGTTGGTACGGACGATAACGTTTCTTTGCTACTTTATCTTTTTTCTGACTTCTAATCGCTGCTCTTGCTGCCACTATCAAAGATATTGCGATGAAAACAAGGAATATTAATAGTCCAATTTCTACTGGCATGTTATCAACCATGAATATAGTTCATTTGTACTTTTTCTGCTATATTATTAATTTTTGTATATCCAAACCGTTCAAGTTGAATTATTTCTCCAATTTGTAATTCTTGCAGCTTTCTTTCTCCGTAACCTTGAACTTTTCTTAAGCTATCTTTGTTTATACGATTATTTAAATATAACATTTCTGCCCTCTCTATTTCAACTTTTATGGGATCAGAAACCCATTGTATTTTTGGAATGTCTGTTAATAATTCTTGACTGTGAATTTCAGCAGAAAATGATTCTGGTGATTGTTTTTTCAATATTTTAATGTTGTATAGCTCCTTCATACGAACTATAGAACCTTCTTTAATCAGATCTTTATCAGTTCCACTGAGATACAAAACATTATCAACTTCTATTGTTCTTTCTCCTAAATCTTTATTATAGGGATGAAGAGGAATTTTAATTTTCTTATATTCTGGATTGATGATATCAATCTTAATGGGATTGTCAACAAAATATAGATGCTTTACTTTTGGTTCAATTATTTTTCTATTAATTGAGAATATTAGTGACCAATCTATACTTGTTGAGGACTTTGTAACTCCAACTCTTTCGATTATTTTTGGAAATACTTCTGGTTGTATCCCTCTCCTTTTTAGTGCTTGATATGTAACTAACCTATAATCATCCCAACCTGTTACTATTTTATCTTCAACTAATTCTCTGATTATTCTACCTTGAGTTGGAGCTCCTATAACCTTGAATCTGCTATATTCCAAGAAATGTGGAGGAGTTAATCCTAATTTTTTAGAAATTAAACTTTGTAATTCTTCTCTCATTTTACCAAATTCAATACTTCTGAGGATATGAGTGACTCCAGTAATGTTTTCCATTATTGGTGATTCAAAATCATACATTGGCCATATAAGGTATTTATCTCCTTGTATAGCATGTTCATGTCCTGAAATGCGTAGTAAAATTGGATCTCTTAAAGCCGCATTTTCTGCATTCATGTCCCCTTTTAAACGAACTACTGCTTCTCCAACTGAGAAATATCCAGATGCCATTTTCTCAAAAAGTTCAGTGTTTTTTTCTACTGAATGTTCTAAATTACATGAACAAGGTTTTTTTTCTGCTCTAAGTTTTGTAACTTCTTCTCTCGAACATAAACAAACAAATGCATCATTTTTTTTGATTAAATCTAAAGCTCTTTCGTAATAAATTTCCATATAATTAGAAGCTAGTACCTCTTCATCTATCTTCAAGTTCATCCAAAGAATTACTTCACGAAAGCTGTCATAGTATTCAGCTCTCACTTTCTCAGGATTAGTATCGTCAAACCTTAAAACTCTTTTTCCTTTATATTTCTCAGCTAACATATCATTAATACAAAATGAGAGCATTTGTCCAACATGTGGATGTTTTGAAGGTTCAGGAGGATAACGCACTTTGACTTTACCTTCTTCAGCAAAAGGTAAATCGGGGAGAGCTTCTCTTTCTTTCTTCTCTTCTTTTATTTCTTCTGCATATTCTTGATGAGCTATTCTTTCTACTTCTTCTGTTGAAAAGGAATTAACTTCTTGTACAACTTTTTCTAATTTTTGTAATATTTCCTTTGCTTTACCTCTTAAATTTGGGTAATTTGCCATAATTTTTTTCAGAACAATATTTTTGTCAGCCATTCCATATTTATAAGCATTAATCAGTGTTTCTTTAAAGAGAATATCGTCCACGTCGCTCATCTTCATAATTTTTGTTTTTACATGCTTAAATATTTGCTTGTTATTCACTAAAGACAATATAGAATATAAGGAAGATTTCTTCCACAGTTACTAATGAGATTCAAGCTAAAAACTAATAGCAGGTTCTGTTTGTAAGATTTTCTGACTAAGTTCTTCTTTCTCTGCAATTTCATTTAGTTGCTGTAATGGGAGTTTTTTTCTGATTCGAATCTGGTGTTTGTCTATTTGAATTTGTGAACATAATAGTCCTTTATTGCAACTTCCTTTACCAAAATAAGACTGTTTTTTTGTATCATAGTACAAGGATCCACCTTTAGAGGGACAATTGCAGACTTCTAGAAAAACAGGAGAATTATTATAACCACTGTGAGTTTTGATTCTAGCAATAGCTTTCTCTAATTTGTAATTGAGAAAAGTATCTTTTGTAGTCATGTAATCAGAATAATATACTGGTAATATAATAAGGTCTTTTGTAATATCTGGAAATTATACTAGACAAGTCATAGATACATTTGGGATATCATCCAGTTATTTCATTAAGGCGGAAAGTATTAAAATCCAACTAATAATAACAACTTGAGGACGTAAAATTGTGGATTGCGAAGATATCCGGAGTAACAGATTTTGAAGCCGCGTTGTCAGTTGATGTCTCTTCAGAATTTGCAATAGGTATAATAATAGATGACATCAACGAAATTAGAACTGTGAGTAAATTCGATGCAAGACGAATTTTTGCTAATGTGGAAAATTGTATAACAATAGCTGAAATAGTACCTGAAGGGATAGATGAGATTTTTGAAATTGTAGATACTTGTAAACCTCAAATGATACAGATAAATGGAGATTTCTTTGGTGATGTTAATAACTTAATTGCAGTACAATCAATGGCTTATATACCAGTTATTGGTTCACTCTTTCTTAATAAGGAAACACTAGAATCCAATATACTTGATCCAAATCCAATAAAAGCAGTAAAAATACTAGATCAGTATGTTCATGTAATCAATATTAATCTTCCATTAGGATTTAGTTGGGAGTCTTCAGAGAAAAAGAAACAAATTATATCTATAGTTGAAGATATTAAAAACAATATTGAAAAACCACTTGTATTAGGAGGAGGACTTAATTCTGCAAATGTTGGCAAAATTGTTAAAACTCTTTCTCCTGATGCTGTAGATATAAATTCTGGAGTTGAGAAAGTATCAGGAATAAAAAATCCTGAAATGATGCAAGAATTCTTAGAAACAGTATATGATTTCAAACAATATTTACGAGGAGTCTAGTTCAACTTTTCTTAAACAAAGACTTGAAGTATAACCATACTATTCTTGAAGTTATTTTTGATTCTCCATAATCTCTTGTACCAAAAACATAATCAACATAACTAATTTTAAGTTTTTCAGGATAGATTTTTAAAAAATCAAAAAGAACTTTATATCCCTCGAGAGTGAATTTTTCCCATTCTTTGTTAATTATGGATTCCCATAACTCCGTTTTTGAACCAAAAAAACCTGTCATTATATCTTTAATTGAATTTCTTCTTTTTAGAATCAAAGTTATCTTTCCCATCAATGCAGCAATATATGACATTAATTTACGATGTAAAGGCCATTTTCCTACAACTTTGATTCGATTACCTGCAACTAAATCATTGTTTTCGCCTAATAATTTATAAAACTCAACAATTGCTTCTGGAGGGTGCTGAAGGTCACCATCCATAACAAGAAAATAAGGTGTTTTACAAGTTTTTATGGCATCTAATACACTTATAGTTAACCCATGTATTTTTTCTTTCTTTCTATCTAGAAATAAAACGTCCAAATTTCCATCAAATGTAGTAACAAGTTCTGATGTACGATCTGTAGAACCATCATCAGATACAATA
>JBHLQZ010000151.1:0-4570 GCA_048883065.1 Candidatus Thorarchaeota archaeon
ACAGTAGAATTATAATAATATCCATCACTTGTATTAACAGTAATGTTATAAGTTCCTGCAACTCCTGCAATAGAATCCCAATCACAAGAATAATTTCCTGTTTCACCTAATTCTTCACTAATAGGATTACAATAATATGTACTAGCTCCAGTCATTAAAGTAAAGTTTACTTTGTCTTCAAAGCCTGTTTGTCCGTTTCCACAATCATTTTCAATATAAGCTTTTATTGTTATAGAATCTCCTCTGTCATATTGTGGATTTCCAGTAGGTTGAACTACTGATGCAGAAAGATTACCATAAATAATTAAAGTAAGGTTTGCTGATTCATTACTATTATAACAAGAAGTTGAAGAAGCTGTTATATACCAGAGTTGTGGACCAGGTTCAAAATTATCACTACATGTTGGAGTTAAACTATAATAAAGATGGCCAGTTGAATTAGTCCCTGATATTCCATAATAATTGAAACTAGTTCCATCTCTTTGCACATATAAACCACCAGAAACCTCATTTTCTCCTAAATAAACACTTCTTGTATTATCTTGAATTCTTTGAGAAAGATTAATACTTTGTCCAGTTCTATTAACTACAGAATTATTAGGAGTTGCGTTATAAAGTGTTAAATTATCTTTTAAAGGTGTAAAGTAAATGTCTCCATAAGAATCATCATAAGTATCATTTTCGAAACCTACCTCGTTTTTAGCATGGAATTTGTAATATTTAGCTGCTCCAAGAACTCCTAAATCATTTGATAAATCATCAATAAGATTACCATCATTACAACTAAAGTTCAAAGTAAAGTTAGTTAAATTACCTGGTGATGAACTTGATGGTAGGGTGATATTTCTTGAGTAAGCATACATCCAACTACTACCTGCGGTAGGTCTATACCACAAACTCACATTTGTTTTGTTTCTCGTTGGATCCCAAATTTCAACCGAAAAATTAAAAACAGAGCCCCATCCTGCAGAAAATCCAGACTGCGTTCCATTTACTTTAGGATTTTCCAAATGTGGAAAATAGTCTGGCCAGCACCACTGGTAGTTGATTTCGCTAATAGCAGTCGCGCCCCTTCTAGTACCAAGTATCACAATGGTGTAATTGGTCTTATTGAAACCATCCGAATAGTTCAGATTACAAGTTATTGGAGAATTGGTATCAGTTGAAGCGTTGTTACTATTTCCACATGAAGTCATAGGACCGAAGGTACCTGCACCTGTATAGTTAAAACTGGTAGGATAGTAATAGGTACCACCACTTGTGTCGTTCATTATGCCAAAATAAGTATCTACATCTCCAGCAAAGGTTGTACTTGAGAAGATTCTTGCTGTTATGTTATTTATGTAACAACCTGCTCCGTTTAAAGGGCCTCCGGCATCAGAACAATTATAATCAGGTTCCCACCAGTCATAACTTATAACTGCGGATCCAGTAGTTCCTACTTCAGCATATACAACTTCATCTGTCTTCCATGCACACAAATCTGCATCGTATGCAAAAGCAATCTGTCCGCCGAAGGTAAATTGTAGTTTGGCATAGCCAGATTTCAGCATATTATTGCTTAAATAACCAGTTTCATTACAAGAATAATCTTGAATAAACAAATGCTTTATATCTATTGAATCATTCTCAGTTAAATCAGAGTAATTATAGATATTACCAAATTCATCAATCAATTGAAGTAAATCTTTCAAAGAATTATCACCACATTTTATATCCAAAAATCTCATCTCATCAAACGTACTTGAATTATCAGTTAAGAATTCAGTCCATCCTGCATTGGTAGAATTAATGGTTAAATTAGCTGTTCCACTCGTATTAAAAGCAACAATCCAATTTTCTCCATCTCTTAAGAAGGTATAAAGATTTAAAACAGTAATTGTTACTTCAAAAGTTTGCTCAGACAGATAAGGAACAACCCATTGTATTTTTTCTATCAATCCATTTTCATCCAAATCAACAAAACTAAAATTGAATAAGGGATTATTTGTAACATCTATTTTACTACCATTGACAAGCCAGTGAATCTTTATAGATCCTTTATGTGTTTCTTCTACATCTGTTTCAACAAATACATTTGAATAATGAACATCTGCATCAGATTTAACAGTTACTATCTTTCCTTTGTCAGTAATATTTTCTTCTTTTTCAGGAGCAGGAGTTTCATATTCTATTACATATTCTTCTTTAATTTTTTCCTCTATTTTATCAATTTTCAATTCTACTATCTTACTTCCGTTTTTAATCTCAAATTCAGGATTTTTATTTTTTCCTCTAGTTAATATTTTTTCTGATTTTTCAGGAACATTTATACTTATTTTTTGATCTAAAACATCAAAATCATTCGGATTAGATATTTTTACTATTTTTTTCCATTTTACAGGTTTTCCTATTTCTGCTTTGCCTTGAACAGTATCTATTTCAATAGTTAGATTTTCAGTTTTATTTTCACTAATTTCTTGTTCTCTACTTATTAACATATCAATCTCAGTCTCAGAAGGATTGAAGAACAGTGAAGAGTCACCATTAAAAACAGCTTTTACTACTTCTTTTTCAGAAACAGGAAAATCAACAAAACCATCAGAATTAGTTAAACCAGAACCTAAGATAGTATTATTCAAGTAAAAGTCTATTTGCTGGTTTTCAAGCAAATCGCCATTATCTAGAAATAGAGTAGCCCTAACAAGATTTTCACCGATCTCAAGGTTTATAGAAGTATCAGCCCAAACTTCTATTGGAAAGCTCTTTTCCATTGTTTGTGGTATTCCTATGAAATCTCCTGTTGGAGTTGAGTTAGAACCGTTCGATGTCGAGTTAATAGCATTTATTGTTGTGTTTGCTGCAAATGCTGCCACAGATGTTAAGATTATGATTAGAGGTATCAATAACTGGCTCTGTCCTGAATATCCTTTATGCTTCATAACTCGCCACAACTTTAATTTCATTCATTCCAAGAACTGTCGAAACGTCGGTTTTTAGACTGATTTCTGAAAAACAAGCGTCATTTGGTTCTAAAATCCCACAGAATTCATTTTCATTTCCAGAAACTATTTTAAAACCGTCTGGTAGTTTCCAAATGATAATAACATTTCTAGCTGTCGAAAAATCATTGTTAACTAAGCTTGCTTTTGCTGTTATAACTTTTCCTCTTGTTATTTTCTTAGGATAATCTAGCTTAATTTCAAGGTTTATTGGGGTTTTTTCAGGTATTTCTGCAGTCTCATTTGGAATTATAGGAACAGTGAAATTAGAGTCTATAACGCTTTTGTTTTCAGGTTCTATTTTATTTAGAGTTTCATTAATTTCTGGAACAGTTTCATTAGAATTTTCGACACTTAAATTCTGTTCAGAAACGTTTTTTTCTGTCGAAATATTTATTATGCTCAAATTAATGTTTTCGACAATGTTAATATTAACAATAGAAGCCGCATTTGGAGATCTATTTGGGTAATTGCTAGATGTTAAAGGGCTTGTGTTTATTGTTGTGAAATTGCTTAAGTTTGTACTATTGAACAAACTTGTGTTCTGATAAGCAAGTATCGCTGTTTCGCTTAATAGAAATGTTACTATCATCACAATTGATATGATTTTTATTTGAGACTTCTTGCCTATTCTTCTTTCCTTTAGCTTATCTAGTATCTTTTTTTCGTCACTTTGATTTTCAATTTTTTCTTTCAAATAACAAAGTTTTGCAACTCCGACAGTTCTTTGAAAAATAATTCCAGCACCCAGAAGTTCATGAACATATTTTGTGACAGTGTGTCTATGCAATCCAGTAACTTTGGCTAAAGAAAGTAGAGTTAAACCTTCTGGATGCTTTCTCAAAGCTTCAAGTATAGATTTTCGAGGGTCTTCAGAGTTCATTCGTCAACCTTTGTACAATATTGTACAACACATTTGGCCAAATTTTTACTCTACTATAAAGAATGTCGATGCAGATATAGCTAAAAATTAATAAGAGTTAAAGAGAAATCGACACTTAAGGAAAAAATTACCAAAAACTCAAGTGTCGAAATACATTTATATGTAAGAAATAAGAAAAAATATATTGTAATTATGTCAATCTTTAAGTCTGAAGACAAGGAAAAGAAAATCTTAGAGGAAGGTATCAAGAAATTAGATGTCAAATATGCAAAGATAGCTATAGAATTAGAAAGACTAAAAAAATTAAGTGAAAAAATCGACAAGATAGAGTCAAAATTAAAGGGTTTAGACGACATTATTTCTGCAGGTGGTATGAGCCTTCAACCACGTACAATTTCTGTTAAAACCAAAGAAGCTATAAGACTAATACTTCAAAAATATGGTAAAGTGACGGCTTCTGAATTAAGCAGATTAATCAAACTGTCGAGAACAAGGTGTAATGAATATCTAAAAGATATGGAAGAAGAGGGTCTATTACTTTCTATTATTGATAGTCGAAAAAAGTTCTATTCTCTCCGACAATAAGAGCTTTAGAGATCTGTTTTGTCGATTTGTTGTCGGACTTTTTATTTTTATATTAATTAATTAATGTTAGAACTTGTTTAACGATTCTATTAACTCTTTTTTATTGTTTTTCTTATTTGAA
>JBHLQZ010000152.1:0-4553 GCA_048883065.1 Candidatus Thorarchaeota archaeon
CATATACAACACCATCACTTTTTGCATCAATTGAATCTATATAATCAGCTCTTGGAATATCATCAACCTTGATGTTCTTATTTCCTCCTTGTCCCTCAACTATTTCTTTGAATTTTGTTAGTGCTTTACCACTTCTTAGTATCTCTTCTGCATACTCAAATCCGTATCCTCTAGGGCACCAGTTATGAGCTTCTAAAATTATCCCAGAAAGAGAAAGAGATTTTCTCATCAAATCACTACTCCCACTCTGATCAACTAAAATATTTAAGACATCTCTCGCTTCTAAAGCTGGACCAATCATTGTTCCAATTGGTCTATCTCCTGGACTGATTATACAATCTAATTTTATTTTCAATGCATATCCTAAAGAAGTGAATAAACTCCCGACTTCTTGAGCATCTTCTCTATGAATAACTTTAGCTCCTTTTCCAGTGGGTAAATCAATAAGAACATATTCTGATCCTGCAGCTATTTTCTTAGATAATATACTAGCAACCATAAATTCTTTAGGATCTATTTTTATTGTTTCAAGAACGTTAATTATTTTATCTGAAACATCTGCTAATCCCACTGTTTCACCACTGACAATACACCCCCCTATATTGTCTACTACTTCAGCCATTTCTTCTAAAGTTAGTTCACATGGCATGAGTAATTCTACAGTATCTATAGTTCCTGCGGGGGAAGTTATTGCTCTTGTTGAAACTTTTGGTATTGTTAACCCTGCAGCTGCTAATATTGGAATCATAATTGGAGTTATTCTATTACCAGCAATCCCTCCAATGGAATGCTTATCGACAACTGGTTTTTTCTTTGGTTCAAGTATTTGTGAATTAGCAATTATTGCTTTTGCAATTGATGTTGTTTCTTCAATTGTTAATCCTTGAACTTGGAATAATGACATTAATACTGCAATTTGTGTTGGATGCAGTAGGTTCTTGTCAATAGCTTCAAAGATTGAGTTTATCTCTTCTTCTTTTAGTGTGTCCCCTCTCATTTTCTTATGAATTAATAAGATAATATTTTCATTTGTAAATTCTTTAATAACAATTTCATCGCTACGATGAATACCATATTCCTTGGAAATTTTGTTTGAGATTCCTACTTGATTTTCTGGATAATTATCGCTAGTGGATACTTTTAAACCAATATTAAAAGGTGAAATCTCAACTAATTGTCCAGGCATAATTTCATACTTTTTAGCCAGACTTGAATTAATGAGAAGATATTCTGGCTCTGTATCTAATAATTTTTCAATTTTAACAGTTAATGAAACCATATTACATTCTCTTTTTCTATCTTTAAACACAATATTATATTAGTTCTATAATAAGCATTGTGAATATGCTCATTTTTTTGCTTTCCATAAAATTATTAATGTTAGAGTACTATAATTATTGTGAATATGCCAGAAGAATCTTTAACATCGAAAAAAGATGAATTTTCTAAAAAAAATGAGAAACAATTCAGATGTTCAGGATGTGGGACACCTATAGGTAAATATGATGAGAAATGCCCTAATTGTGAAAGATTGAATCCCAATTATATTTTGAGGTAATGGTCAAGTATAATTAAGAAAAATATTAAATATATTACATTCCTCTTAATGTTATAAGGTTAGAATCATGGCAAAAATACCCTTACCTCCAGGTGGAAAAAAATCAGGCGAAGACAATCCTGATGCTAATTGTGAAAAATATGAAGCCATGATGGGAGGATATTGTAAATATTACATCACAAAAACTGGAGATTGCATGATAAAATTTGGTCTTTGTGATGGCTTTGGAAAATTAAAAAAATAAGTCTGAATCCTTATCTTCGTAACAATTGTTCTAGATCATTACTTACTTCCTTAACACTAGCAACTATTCTATTTTGTTCAAGACCTTTAGATCCATCAGAATCGATGGTTGCTGAGGTTAGAAAGAGAGGTTTGAAAAATTCCTTAATCATCTGTTTACCGTCTCCCAATAAACAGGAGCAAGATACAATGTATTTATCACTTTCATCTCTTTTTACTCTGAAAAAGCTGACGTGATTTGCCCTATCTCTCCAAATGATAAGATTTGCAGCTAAGGTAATGTTATCTCTAATAATATGACCCAAATAAACATTAGAATCTAGTCCTAATTCATATAATTTTAAATTCGGTTTTTTTTCAAAGTTTGATAAAATCATTATCTTAGTGTTCTTAGCTAATTGTTTATATCTATCAAGCGGAACTTGATCTGTTGATTCTTTGATAACTAGTGTATAAGATCTATCTCTTCTCAGTGTATATGCTGCCTGATATTCAATCATTGCAGAAGCTAGTTCCATCAGTAGAGGTCCTTCTTTCTTGTTCAATTCTACTTTGTCAATTGATTGAATTGGTACTTTAGACTTTGATAATAAACTGCAGATTAGCACACCTATTAAATCATGAGAAAGCGATCCTGTAATCACACATCCTGATGGAAGTATAATCGCTGGAACATTATTTAAAGAAATACCTCTCTTTTCTGCAGCATCCTTACTTTTAGCTATTTGATGAATCTTTAATTTGATATCCTGAGTTTTTAAAGCACTGATTACAGCAGTCAAAAACTTTAATGTAGGCTTGCAATGATCACAGTTTTCTTCATGAATGAAAATCTCGATATCCATCTTACCCCAACATACTATCTATACACGAACATCATTATGTTTGAAAAGCTCATTATAAGTCTTTTTCTGTTATTAAGCTAAAGTTAATTTTCTTGATTATTTTTTCTTCCTTGAATAAACCTCATGATGTATTTCTTTAGCTATCTTTAAAGCATCTAGTGCATGAACAAAACAATCTAACCTGCGCTCAGGAATCGGATCCCAACCTCTTCCATCACTATTTTCAGCAAGCAGAAGGTGTTTCCATAATTCTTCAGTCTGGTTTTCTGGAGGTATTTGAGACATATAAAAACGAATTTCAGAACATAGTCTTTCCAATTTTTTATTGTCCTCATCTTGTGTCCAAAGATCTAATCTCTTATCTGGCGCCCACGATCCAGATTTTAGGTAACTTAAATCAGTAGGTTTATTGTCTTCAAGATATTTTCTTGGGGATACAAATTCTAATCCTTCAATATTACTCATTTTAATAAGAAATTTCTCTAAATTCTCAGGAGACAGCGATTTTTCATCTGTGACGTTTCTGTAACCAATAAATTCAATATCTGTACCATATGCTA
Organism: Candidatus Thorarchaeota archaeon; assembly: GCA_048883065.1. Taxonomy (GTDB): domain Archaea; phylum Asgardarchaeota; class Heimdallarchaeia; order Heimdallarchaeales; family Heimdallarchaeaceae; genus UBA460. The sequence continues at coordinate 3,207 of JBHLQZ010000152.1, forward strand.
CAGCTAATCCTTTTTGTTTTTGATGTTTTAGTAACATTCTTTTGAATTTTTTAAAAGATGTAAAAGGATAATTAAGTATTGTTGCTATAGTTAATATTGACCATGAATAAGGAGTTTTGATTCCTGTTATAGTTCCCTTAGCTCCTTTTAATTCAACTGGATAGAAATCAACATTTTTACATTTTCTTTTAATTGATTTCAATGCTTTTCTATATCTGTGTATTCTTTGAAATATCCCTTTAGCCTTGCTTAATTCTGCGATATAATGATGGGCTGAGTAATAAGGTGGGTGTTGGGGATTTGAAAAATTCAGCAATGGGGAACTCGAAGAATATAGCTCCTCATCAATGAATATGTATGTGAATCCATACTCTTTCAGTATGTGTGGAAGTGTTGGGTCATAAGCTAATTCAGGAAGCCAGAAACCTTTAACATCAGTATAATTCAACGTTATTTCCAAAATCCTAAGATTAAATTCTATTTGCTTTCGAATGTCTGTAATTGGTAAAAGTGGAAAAATGGGATGAGAATATCCACAACCAGTTAATTCGAATTTTTCTTTTTCTATTCCTTCTTTAAGAAGATTGATAACCTCTGGATAACTGTTATTAAGAATCTCTAAAGTTACTCCAGTGAAGTTAAGGACAACTTTTATCTTAGGAATTTCAAGAAGAGTTGAAAGAACTGGAATGTAACTATATTCTACAACTTTAGGTATTTCATCTTTAGGTATTTCAGCATATTGTAAATTTGCATGTAAAATGATTGTTGAATACACAAGGTTGAACAAGTTACTCAAAATATAAAGATTGTGGGAAAGCTTTTCAACCTGGAATTCTTAGTTTTTATTCATTTTTATCATATTAACAAAGAATATCCGAAGATATTATATAGAAATTTTTATTTCCTTTTTTTGATGACCATAAGAGAGATTAGAAAGAATCCCTTCACAGAAGAATGGATTATTTTTTCAGAGATTAGACAAGAAAGACCAGATAGAGTAAAAGCAGATTGTCCCTTATGTACTGGATCGGAAGAAGTACCAACTTTCGTACAACCTCTTCGAATTCCAAATAAGTACCCTTCTCTTTTCAAAGAAAATGGTTTAAAACACCACAAACTTGGAGATTTTTTCGAAAAAATAAATGGCTATGGCTACTGTGAATTAGTAGTCTATACAGATGAACATGAAGCTAAATTTTCAGAAATGACATCTGAAACAATAATGAAAATCTTTGAGACTTGGATGAATGCAACAAAGCAATTAAGTTCAGATAATTCAATCAAGTATATTTTACCTTTTGAAAACTATGGAGAAGATGTTGGTGCAACTCTTTTACATCCCCA
>JBHLQZ010000153.1:0-4528 GCA_048883065.1 Candidatus Thorarchaeota archaeon
CCTTTTTGTTTTTTATAATTTCTGGCATATTGTTATTAGTAGCTCTGAGAGAGTAACCAGTTGGATTAGGATATCCTCCATGCATTCCACCAGTTCCATGAAAAACTAATCCTTCTCTAGCTCCAAAGAACTCAACTCCTTTTGAAAAAGCAACCATCGCGATGCCAGCATAATTAGAGCCGCCTCGATATTTCCCATGTCCTGCATTATTAGGTTTAACTTTTCTAGCTAAATAAGGTACACCTCCTTGAAATAGCTCCCAAGTTTCCACATCTCCTAGATCTGATTCTGGATTCCACATGGCATAACCCCAGTTAAGTCCGTCTCTCACAGCACTTGCTCCTAATCCTTGTCCACTTATTTCGAATGTCGATAGACTCCATCTCTGGCCCTCCAGAGGTCCAGTGGAATAGACTCCTCCTCCTTGAATAGCATCTCCCGTAAAACCATAACCAGATACAACTTCTTCTCTATAACCTCGCGAAAACAATCCATAAGATATACACTTCATCATTCCAGTATATGCTGGTATCAAATTACCCCAAGGTGCCTGATAGGAGAGATATGGATCTCCAGGATTTGACCATGTTCCAAGGGGATAATTTTTCTCAACTGCTAAATAAGCTCCATCATTAACTTTATCTCCATAAATTAAAATCTGTGTCAAAAGAACCCATTGCCCCCCTTCCATTGCTCCTTTACCGCAGTTCATGGGATTTGCTCCTGGACCACTTGCTCCTTCAAATGAAAGAGAGAATGTACCATCTTCTTTAACAATAATTTCTATAGGTTGATTGGCTACCTTATCAATTTTTGCTATCGGTTGCCACGCTTCTTTTTTATAAGCTAAATCTACGAAGGAGGCTGCTCGGTACCTTCCAGGAATCAAACGTTCTTTTACTCTCTCTTTTAATACTAATCTACCTTCTTCTATTACTTCCCTTACAAAACGTTTATAATAATCAATACCTTCTCTTTCAATGAAATTGAGAACGGCATCTCTTATCATTAAATTCCCCGCTAGTCTACACTTTTCATCCAGTTCCCAATACATAGGAGTTCTAACAGATCTTCTTGCGTTAATTAAGTGATCTTTCCATATTTTATCATTCGAACCTATTTTTCGGCACGTATAGTACACTCCATCATCAAAACGTTGGACAGCAGGAACTAAATCATGACCTGGAGTAATACCTCCAGTGTCGATTTGGTGGGTAACTCCCCCCGCCCATCCAATTAACTCCTCTTTCCAGTATATTGGAATTATAGTCTGTACATCTGTTGTATGAACATTGCCACAATCGGGATCATTGTTTAAAAATATATCCCCAGGATTAATTCCTACATCCTCTTCGTAATTTTCTCTTACCATAAATTTAACTGCTTCACTCATAGTGTGGATATGAACTAAAATTCCCGTAGAAACAGTTATGGAATCACCTTCTGGTGTATATAAACCAAAGCAGAGCTCACCGATTTCAGTGACTATTGGCGAAGCTGCTACATGCAATGCTGTTTCTCGCGCAGTTACTAAAGCTCCTCTAAGAGAAGCATAACATCGTTCATAATTGAATGGATCCTTTTCCTTTAAAGTAAGTTTTTCTATTCCATAATACCTTTTTGTTTCATTAAAGATTTTCTCACTCTCTTCAAGCATTTCTTTTAGGGTTTTACCATTCCATCCAATTGGTTTTTTCGACATTCTTTACACCCCCTTCATATGAAATATTCTATGTTTATCGAGATTAACTTGGATACCAGGTGGAACCACTAAAGTGGTGGCTGGAGCCTCAATAACAGCAGGACCTATTATTTTATTCCCCGTGTTGAGGAGTTTCATCTCCCAAATCGAAGCTTCATGCCATTTATTATCCCAATATATCTCTCTTATCCCTTTTGAAGCATTATCTTTTGGTTTTTCACCTAAGTCCTTGTATTCTGGTAATACCGGTTTTGGTACGGCTACTACTCCTGTTCCTATTGCTTTAGTTATATGATATCCTAATTCTGGACTTTTTGTTCCTCTTCGAAATATTAATTCAAATAGTTCATCATATCTTCTCATAATTTCCCTTAATTCAGGAGAATCAAACCTTTCTAATTCTTTTGAGTATTCAGCTGTTAATACTTCTGAAGGTGATTCTACCTCCAAATCTTTCAGCATACCAAAATACTGTAATTTTAGGGAAGGTTTAAATTCCATCTCATTTGGATCTCTTCCTTCTTTTTTAAATTCTTCTTGTATTTTAACCTTTAAATCATTCCATGTAGAACTTAACATTGATGCGACAAACCCACTCATGGCACCTTCAGGATCTATCACAAGATCGACAGAAATTTCATGCCTATAAGAGTGATCGGCGCATGCACATCCATATGCTGAGAATGCTGGTGCCCATTCTGGTATCATTATATCTTGGAATGATAATCCTTTTGAATATCCTGCCACATGAAGAGGACCTCCTCCTCCGAAAGATATAAGCGTATAATTTTCAGGACGAAATCCTAGACCTTGAATCATTCCATTTAGATGGTTGGACATGTTAATTTCAATTAGATCCAAAGCCCCTCTCGCAGTAACATATGGATCTGCATTAAATGGAATAGCTAGTTGTTCCTCTATATATTTATAAGCACGATCCTTATTTAATGGAACTCTTCCTCCAAGGAAATAATCTGGATTAAGGTAACCAAGGATTAGACTACAATCTGTCATAGTTACTGTCTCTACTCCAGATTCTTTATTACATACTCCAATGAGATATCCGGCACTTTCAGGTCCGAACTCTAGCCGGCCAGAAATTTCATTATATCTAACATACATTCCAGTACCAGCTCCTATTGAATCAAGTGCAATCATAGGAATATTCAAAATGAAATTCCCTAATGAACTCTCCCACTTAGTTGGAACATATTTCTCCATTGTTAAACCAACGTCAAATGATGTTCCCCCTACATCTGAAGATACAAGGTTTTTAATTCCGTATTTTTCAGCAATGAATTTAGATCCAATCATTCCCCCTATTGGCCCTGAGACCATAGTTGGAATAAGGGATTTAGAATAGGGAGACATTGTTCCTCCATAAGTAGTTAATATCCTAAGAGGTGCTGGTATACCTTTCTCCTTAAATTTTTCTGAAATTCCAATTAATTGTTTCCTAGAGGGCTCCGCAGCATATTGTTCTATAAGTAGTGCGTTCATTCTTGGAGTTTCACCTCTTATAGGATTATGTTCATAGGAAAGAATGATTGGTATTTCTTTACCCTTTTCCTTCATTATTTCAGTGGCAATTCTCCGAACCTCCATTTCATGTCTTGCATTCATATAGGAACAAAGTAAGCATACGCATATACTGTTTACATCCATTTCTAGAAGTTCTTCCACTGCTTTTGTTACATCTTTTTCATACAGTGGTATTAGTTCTTCACCCCAAAAATTTATCCTTCCTCGAACCCCTTTAAAATTTCTTCTTTGTACCAGAGGTACTGGGTGTTCATGTTCACGAGCATGTAAACGTCCTCCATAATCAAGCCATATCCAGCATTGTAAAGCTCTTCCTAATCGATGAAGATCTTCAAAACCAGCATTTACTATAACTCCAATATTACTATCTCCTTCTCGTTCAAGTAGTCTGTTTAACATAGCTGTTCCTGAATAAACTAAAGCTTCTACACTGCTACCCATTTCTTCCAAACTTCCACGCCATTGACTTAAGGAATCTTTGATTGAATTTAAAACTCCTATAACCTCTTCTTCTCCTGTAGTCAGTGCTTTTCCTATCTGAAATGCTCCTGCTTCATCGATAATAAATGAATCTGTCATAGTACCACCTGTATCTAAAGCAATTGCTTTTAAGGTGTGAGTTTCGCTTAAATTACTAGAATTTGCTATAATTTATCACCTCATATGTTATTTTAAATATAGTCTTTTAAATTGAATTCTTGAATATAATTATTATATTGGAACATCTAAGTATTTATAATTTGACTATCTAGTTAACATCAAATGATAATTTTGAACTAGGTCGATATTTAAATTGTTATAAATTATAATCTTAAATTTAAAAATCTTATACGATAAAAAAGAATAGAAAGATTTGCTTATAATTCTTAGGTAAATCATTACTATAGATTACTTGTAACAATTGGACTATTAAAGATTTTAATTTCTTTTTTTTCATGTGAATTTTAAGAAAAAATAAAGTTTCAAAATAGGTGATTTGAAATATGGAAAAAAAAGAAAAATTAAGGTTTTGTTTCTATTGTGGAGCACAACTAGCAGGATATAACGAAGGTCAGATAAATTATTGCTTGTACTGCGGGACTAAATTAAACTACAAAACCAAATATCAAATAGAAAAACCTAGTAATGAAGTTCAAACAAATTAATAATAAGTTCTAAATTGATATTAAAATAAAGTCTAAGACAAAATTGGGCTTTTTTTTGCTCTATTATATGTAGATTTATTAGGCTCATTATTACACTTGAGAGTTCCTATCTCCATGTGACTCTTTTTTTTAATAAGAT
>JBHLQZ010000154.1:0-4510 GCA_048883065.1 Candidatus Thorarchaeota archaeon
GGGTTCAAGTCCCGACCAGTCCACCATCTTTTAATTTTAATTGAAGTTTCTTGGAAAGGTTTTTCTTATGCTAATAAGATAATAAATAGATATGATATATTCTGTTGTAATTCCGGTTTTTAATGAAGAAAATAATGTGATATCCTTATACAAAGAATTAAAGGAAGTTCTTACTAAGCTTTCAAAAGAATTTGAAATGATTTTTGTTGACGATGGTTCCACAGATAATACACTTTCGAATCTTCTTTCTATTATTGAACAAGGTGAAAAAAACCTTCAGGTTATACATTTTCGACAACGATTTGGAAAGAGTTCAGCTCTCACTGCTGGTTTTCAATCTGCAAAAGGTGAGATAGTAATCACTTTAGATGGGGATGGTCAGGACGATCCTAATGACATTCCATCACTTATTGAAGAGCTAAAAGATTATGATGTGGTTTGTGGATGGCGTTACAAACGCAGAGATTCTTTTATTCTGAAAAAAGTTCCCTCAAGAATTTACAATTTTCTTAATCGTAAAATCAATCGCTTAAAAATCCATGATAGTGGTTGTGCACTTAGGGTCTACCTTAAAGAAGCAGTCGAGGACATTATTCTCTTTGAAGGAGATCACAGATATTTACCCGCAATTCTGCAAAATAGGGGATTTAGTATAACAGAAATTAAAGTTAACCACAGACCACGTTTAAAAGGAAAATCAAAATATGGTTTGAGTAGGATTTTTGTAGGACTTGCAGATTTGTTTAAAATCAGATTTCTACATACTCATGGTCAACACCCAATGCGATTCTTCTTTAAAATGGGAATTTCAGCTATAATGATAGCTCTAGGTTTAGGAATTTATCTGTTAGTCATGAAATATGCATATAGTCAAAACATGAGTATTGGACTAATGTTATTAACAATCCTTCTTGGTTTAGGTGGAATTCAACTCTTTTTTACAGGATTTTTAGCAGAATTAATAGTACGTAAGCGTATAACAAAAACAGAGCTATATAGTGTAAAGAAAGTATTCAGGTATGAAGAAAAAGAGAAGTAAAATTACTTCTTTCTTCTCCTTCTGAGAAGTAAAATAACACCTCCTATTACTCCTGGAATAAGCATGTTAAGTGCTGTTTGAATCAAAGATGCACTAAATGCTATTTCAGTTCCTATCTGCAAGCTATAAAAAATTAGTAAAGTTATGGTAGCGTCTCTTATTCCTATTCCACTAATGCTTATTGGTATTAAAGACACAATTGCTGCAATAGACATGATTCCTGCAATTGTAAGCAAAATTTGGAAGGTCAGATATATTTCTGCCATTGAGCTAATAAGAACACCAACCTGTAAGCCTAAAAGCATCCAAAATGCAAATGTGATAAATATCACTAACAAATAATCTCTTGTTTTGAAATATGCTAAATTGGAATAATAATCTTCAACAATTTTAATTGATTTGGAGTTATCATATATCGTCTCGTTCTCTTTTTTTGCTGAAGTTTCTTGGTTGCTCTTTTCTTTTCTATTACGTATGTTTACTAATAATTTCACTATTTTTTTTATAATTTGTGAGTTAAACATTAAAATTGTAATTATAAGAATTAAAATCAAGCCAGATACTAGAGACCATTTAGTTATTCTGTCAAGCTGTGTAATAAAGAAGGGAAATGCTATTAATGCAAAAAAACCTATGCTTATCAAATCCATTATTCTATCCAAAATTGCGCTGAAAAAACTTGTAGTTTCCTTTGTATCTGTCCATTTCGATAAATAATAAGCTCGAACTACATCACCAACTTTAGCAGGAGTTACAGACGCACCAAAAGCACCAATTAAAACCAATTCTGTTGTTTTGAGGATACTTATTCTAATATTTAATTTGTGCAAAATAAAATGCCATCTGAGAATCTTCAGAAGAAACAAGGTCACCATTATTAGTATTACACTTACTATAGGCCAAGCGCTTAATCTGGTTATTGCTTCTATTATCTGAGTAGGATTGAACCTAAAAATAAGATAGATGATTAGCCCAAGAGTAATGGCAACAGCAAGAATATTCTGAAATATTCTTAGATATTTTCTTTCAGGTTTTATTTTTTTCACACTAGCTTAGCCTCTTGTAACCACTTATATGCATCTTCAAGAGTTTTTTGCAGATCATATTCTGGTTTAAACCCAACTACTTCCTCTAATTTAGATGAATCATATTGTCTTGATGCAACAAATCTTGTTACTCTTCTTCTAGTAATTGAAGGTTCTTTTCTAGTAAGTTTACCTACAACTTCATAAAGAAGACCTACAGTATATGCAAGCTGATAATTGATAGGCATGAAATTAGGCTTTTTCCCGCATATATCACCTATTTTTTCGAAAACCTCTTTAATTGTGGTAGTCGCTCCTACAATATTGAAAGCTTCACCGTTTGCTTTTTCTTCATCACCACACATAATTAAGGCTCGTGCTAAATCTTTATGATGAACAAGTGAAATAGTAGCTTTTCCTCCTTTAATTAAAGGTATTTTCTTGTCTTTCAAGATATACTCGAATAAGTTAGGAGCTAATTGTCTATCTCTGGGACCAAGAATGTAATTAGGTCTTAGAGCTGTGGCAAAGAATCCATGCTTCTTTGAATATTTGAATACTTCTTGTTCAGCAAGCCATTTACTAGTTTGATATGCATTATCACCTTTTTTGGGATGAGTTTCTTTGATAGGATATGGAGGAAGTTTATATCCATAAATACCTACAGAGCTAACAAAAATGAATTTTTTACATTTGTTTTTTACAAAAGCTTCAAGTAAATTCTTTGTGCCTATGTGATTAGCATCATAATACATTTGTGATGGTAAATTTTCTCTAGCATCTCCTGCGATATGATAAACTACATCAACACCTTTACAAGCTTTATCAAGAGAAGCTTGATCTAATAAGTCACCTTTTACAAATTCTATTCCAAAGCCAATTAGATCTTTGTGAGGTTTTTCTGATCGATATAATGCAAAAATTTCTTTTCCATCGTATTTTTTCAAAAGCTCTTCAATTGTAAAATAACCTATTCCGCTTGTTCCACCTGTTACCAGTATTTTCATGATAATCTTTTGAAAATTAGAGCACCTATATTTAACATTTTAGAATTATATTTCATGTGAAGTCAAAAAAAATTAACTTCTATCCAAGCGAAACGCTTTTTTAAGCCACTTTTGTAGTTCACTCATGATTAAAATCTACAACACTCTAACTAGACAATTAGAAGAGTTCAAAACAATTGAACCTAATGTTGTAAAATGGTATAATTGTGGGCCTACAGTAAATGGATTAATGCACTTAGGTCACTCTAGATCTGCAATTGCGTTTGATACAATTCGCAGATATTTGGAGTATAGAGGTTACAAAGTAGAATACATAATGAATTTCACTGACATTGAAGATAGAATGATTGAAGTTTCTAACAACGAGAAAAGAGCTGTTCTAGAAGTTGCTGAAGAATATCTAAGATACTTTCGAAGAGATATGGCAAGTTTGAAAATAAGAGATGCGACTGTCAATCCTCGTGCAATGCTTCACATAAACCACATGATTGAATTCATAAAAAAATTAGTTGAAAAAGGCTTTGCATACGAAAGTAAAGGAGATGTTTACTTCGATGTAAGAAAATTTGATGATTATGGTAAATTATCAAATCAGAAACTAGAAAACATTCTTCAAGAAGGGACAGACGATGCAGAAAATCCTAATAAACGTTTTCCTGCTGATTTTGCGTTGTGGAAATCCAAGAAACCTGGTGAACCATATTGGCCTTCACCCTGGGGAGAAGGGAGACCAGGATGGCATCTCGAATGTTCTGTAATGTCAATGACTTATCTTGGTGAAACAATCGACATTCATAGTGGTGGTCAAGATCTAATATTTCCTCATCATGAAAACGAAATTGCACAATCAGAATCTATTAGCGAAAAAACTTTTGCAAAATATTGGTTGCATAATGGTTATGTCAACATAGATCAAGAAAAAATGAGTAAATCACTTGGAAACTATGTAAATATTGTAGATTTGTTAAAATACTATTCAGCAGATGCTGTACGATTATTTGTTCTTCAAACACATTATCGTAGTCCGATTACTTTTAATGAAGATGCAATAGATCAAGCGCAAATAACAGTTGATCGTTTGTTTGATGTTGTTCTTCTAACTAAGAATTATGCTGATGAAACTAAGGAAATTCAAGAAATTGAATTTTCTGAGTTAGATAAAAAGCTTAGTGAAAATATAGGAAAAGCTCGTAACGATTTCATTGAAGCTATGGATGAAGATTTCAACACATCAAATGGATTAGCTGTAATTTTCAAATATTCTAACGATGTAAATGATTACCTAAGAAAAGCAGAAAATATCAATGGATCAGTTATGCAAGAAGCTAACAAACTTTTTGCAGAATTCAGATTTGTTCTTGGTTTGTTTGAGGATTTCAATAGCTACTTATCTTTGGACACAATTGAAAAATTGATAAAACTCTTAATCGAAATCCGTG
>JBHLQZ010000155.1:0-4508 GCA_048883065.1 Candidatus Thorarchaeota archaeon
AACATCAAAAATCAATGTAAAATCGATTGATTTATCCTCTAAGGGAAAATTGAAATCACCTGTTGTTTTTATTGTTGTTATTTGTTCTGTTAAATTCTGCTGTTTTATTTTCTTGTTTATTTCATCAATTACTATTTGTTTACTATCTATTGCATATACTCTTCCCTCTTCACCAACTATTTTACCAGCTGGTAAGACATAATTTCCAGCTCCACAGCCAAAATCAACAACATTAGAACCTTTACTTATTCCTATTTTAATTAGGAAAGATTCAGCTAAACCTCCATACCATTTTTTTAATGCTTCAGTCACTCCAGGTATATAATGATCTCTAAAATTAGACACAAAAATTATCTCTCCTCAACACTAATAATTCTTTCTAAAATTCTTTAGTGTTAAAAGAATCATATATTTTTAGAAGTATTTCTCCTTCTTTATCCCAGTTGAGTATCTTTACGAAAGTTTCATATGATTGTTTCTTTACTTTTTCTAGACTATCTTTTTTGTGGATTTCAAAAACATCAAGGATCTTTTCTTTAATTTCTTCAACATCTCTAGGTTTCACAAAGAATGAAAAATTGTTGTTCTTTGGGAACTGATTTTTTATGCTATCTACATCAGAACAGATTATTAGATTTCCAGTTGCTAAATAATCAAACACTCTATTTGGGCTGCAAAACTCCTTATGCTTACTATAAGCTGGTTGTAGAAGACATAATCCTAAATCTGTTTCTTTCATAATTGCTAAAGCATCATAATAATTCGTCCAACCAAGGAAGAAAAAATATTCTTCAAGATTATTTTCTGATACTCTTCTTTTCATAGGTTCTAATTCTTGTCCTGATCCTATTATAATGAATTCTATATCTGAAGATTTAACAGTTTGAGATATATCTTTAACCACATCTACAAGAATATCATAACCATAATTAGGATAAACTGTTCCCCAAGCTACAACACTTAATTTAGTACTATCTGCTTTAAATTTAGGTTTTCTTTCATTAGAGATATTGATGTCTATTACAGAGGGATAATTATGAATAAAAGAGATTTTTATTCCAGGATATTTCTTAAGCATTTCATCCCCTATTCCCTCAACAGTTGTAATAACATGATGAACCTGTTTTATGTAAATTCTCTCTAACCAGTTGAAAGCTATAAGACCTACTCTACCATAAGTTTCTGACATCATTTCTGGGAAAAGTTCATGAGAATCATATATGTGATATTTTGCTTTTTTCTTGAATTTCTTAACTAAAGGAAGAACGTTCAAATCGTGATAGTGAATAACGTTGTACTTTCTGTTTTCTTTTTTGAATATTTGCTTTACACCTTTCCAGAATTCTAGATATTTGAATATTCCACCTTTTCGAATTTCTATTCTATCAATTTTATACTTTTTTTCCTCTTTTACTTGAACTACTTCTGATAAAGGAATTTCTTCTTTATCTGGAAATGCTGCACCTATGACTTCGATTTCATGCCCATTTTCTAGTAATGTTCTTATCTCTTTCTCCACTCTTATATCAGGTTTTACAGTACTCAAAACTATCATGCATATTTTCATTTTTTCAACTCTGTAAGGTGTAAAGCATTTTTACTTTTTCAATCACTAAAAATCAACCTAAAATTCTAAATTATAAACTCTTTTATCTAGATTTATAAATTTCAATTCTAAAACAAAATGTTGTTTAAAGTAAGCTGTTAATCAAAAGCGTATCTATCAAGTCTTGATAAAGGTTCATCCACCATATATTCTCTAGAAATTTTCCAATATTGTTCTTTGAAATCAAAATTATTAGGATAAAACCAGTACATTCTTGATCCACCTTTTTTTGTATTCAAAATGTATATGTTAGCATTATTTAGTGATTTCCATGAGGAGAAAGCAAAATCTGTCGCTTGAGAAGTACTCATATTTCCCCAAATAATGATTCCATAGTTTTTCAACATATCAACAGAAATATGAAATGGTGGAGGATTTTCTTTCATTTGATTGTAAATTTGACCTTGTTTTTCTTCACCAATAAATGTAGATATAGCTAAGTAGGTCTCTGTAAGATTGAAAGATTCTCTATCATAAATAAGCCGGACTCGATCAATGTATTTATCCATTACATATTTATAACTTCGATGAGCTTCTGTTTTGCTTAATCCTAATACATCTTTTAATTCAGATTGGTTAATTGAAGCATCTGATGATATTTTTCTTAATACTTGAAGATGTGATGGTTTATAGACTGAAAAATCAGTCTCTTCTTTTTCTAGATTGTTTATTTCAGAAGAATAACTTTTAAGTGATTTAAACCATTTATCCCATGAGAAATCCCAAGTTAGATTTTCAACATTAAATTTACTCAAATCTGGAAAACTAACAGTACGTGTTCCACAACTTTCAAAGATTTTAAAGTTAATGATAAATTTACTTTCCTGAAGGTTTAGCATGAATTCATTCAATAGCTGCAATGTATTTGGGGGGATTTCAAATTGCATATATAAACCGAAAGTACCTCCAAAAGTTCGTACTCTGTATCGAGTGTAAGGATGTTCTTCGCAAGCTTTTTCTAATTTCTTAAGATCTCCCTGAGTTGAAACTTCTGCAAAAATATGTTTTCTTTCTAATCCAAGATTTTCAGGTTGATATAATGCAATAGGTTTACCAAGAATACCTTGTTTCTTGAGATTTTCCATTCTCTTTTTGACTGTTGGTCTTGATAATTTTAACATCTCAGCTAATTTAGTAATTGAAATGAAAGGATCTTCTTCTAAAGCAAATATTAATGCCAAATCCTTAGTTGAGATGTCCATTTTTCACCACTATCTAATCTTCTTAATGTAAGTATTTTTCTTGTTATTAGTTCTTACTTCTTCTAGTTTTATGATTACCGTCTAAAGAGCATAATAGATGGAGGATCAGTTCCATCTGTCCCACCAGGAGGATCAAAAGATAAAGAGTCTGTTACGGTTGATTCAGTTCTAAAGTAACTTCCATGAATCTCAACTGTATACCATCCTGATTCTGTTGCATGATTATAAAAGACCAAACGTAGACTAAGAAAACTATCTTTAGTCACTAAATTAAAACCATAGATATATTTCTGTCCTGAAGGTAAAAATAAGTAACATCGTAATTTCAGTTGATTTGGAACTTTCGCATGAGAATTGATGTTTAACTCTTTTTCAAGTTCCACATTAAAATCAACGACTATATCATTTTCTGCATCAGATGTACTTCTACCATAATCAGTATAATAAGCATCTGCAATTGTTATAGTTATTAATGGATTTTTGAACACCCTTGCTTGTGTTACAAAAACACAAGGTATAACGATTAAAACCCCCAGAAGAAAGAGACTAGTTATTTTTTTATTCATTATTATAACATTGTTAAATTTCATTTTTAAATAATTACAGACCAAAAATGCAAAATTAATATTATTTTTTAAAGAATATAACTTCCTAATTCCTCGAGGAAATGTTTTCGCATATTTTAACTTGAGTAGTTTCTTTAAATATTGTGGAACAAATGAAAACAAAATTAGGTGTTTTTTTGACAAAAAGGCCAAAAAATTGACTATTTCTGTAAGACATATAATACTCTTGTATTACATTTTTTATAAATTAACAAATAATCATCAAAATTTTTCTTAAAATTTCTTATTAGTAATTTTTTTTGTAAATATTTACATATCTAGATTTATATTCACCCTCCTCCAGATCTTCCCCTCTCTTCGGCCACATATATGCCTTAAGTTGAGTACCACAGCGACCACAAACAATTGTGTTTTGTTCAGGATAACCTTTCTCATCATAAATGAATTCAATTTTTATAGAATGATCGCAGATGTAATCTAAATTGCAATATTCACACCTGTAATAATCATAGTTGTTCTTAACAGTAGGTTTTAAGATTCCTACAGGACAGTAATAAGCATTAACTGCTTTCTTACAGTCACAAATTAAGTGAGATGCAATTTCCAATCTGACCATTAAGGCTAGAATGAAGTACTATATATATTTACCTCAAATTGAGGAAATGTAAGGCAAAGAAAAAAAATATTGTTAAAACATCTAAAAATAAAAAATGAAAAAGAAATTTAATTGAGCTTATTTGCAACAAGCTTTGATTTCATCACTAAATTCTTCAACGTTAATCATTAAATAAAGAATTTTGAATATTTCTAGTATTTTGTTTGATTCTGTAAAACTACAATCTTTTATCACTTCTTTAACTTCATCTTCATATTGTTCGAACAATCTAATTTGTTCTTCCTCATGAAAACTATCAATAGCAGACATCAATGTTGATAAACTCTCAAAGTCAGGAGGATTAATTTTCATAGATAAACCTATTAGTTTTCCAACTTTTGATAGTGTTCTTTTGCATTCGTCACATTTCCACGTTTCATCAGAATGTTGTCGTAGTAAAAACATCTTTGCACTTCTGGAATACAAAGATTCAGATGCAGTTTGACCAAAAATCACTCTTTTACCAGATTCAACAACTA
>JBHLQZ010000156.1:0-4483 GCA_048883065.1 Candidatus Thorarchaeota archaeon
TGAACCAATAGATCCAAAAACGATAAAAGAACCTACTTCAAGAATCTTTGAAAAACTAGGAGAAATAATACAAGATATATCTTTCTTAGGACGAGGGGAAGCTTCTGCAGTTTTTAAAATAACAACTAACAATACAGTCTATGCATTAAAAACTGCTCTTTATCCTGAACGAACTCAAAAAATCCTTAATGAAGCAAAAATCAGAAAGAAGTTTATAGATGAAGGAGTGAAATGCGTTCCTGCACCAAGATATATTGATAAAGAGTTTTTCAAGAATGGTGCTGTTATATTTGATTTTGCAGAAGGAGTTCATTCAGATTATCAAGATGAATCTACTATTAAAAAAATGGCACATAACCTAGCAGACATCCATAATGTGGAATATGAAATAATTCTTGATGGTTTCAGACAAATGAAGAAGAATTACAATTTTCTAAAAAAAACGATGAATCACATAGAAACAGACTATCCTCACTTGATGAATCCCACTATCTCTAAAGCTTTTTCGCTAGCACAAAAAGAATATGAAACTTTAATTGATAATAATAGAGAATTATTCCCCTTTGGAATCTCTGGAATTCTACATGGGGATTTGGGTGGTCATTTCATCACCGATCCACAAGGTAAGATTTGGTTGGTTGATTGGGAGAATTCTGAATATGGTGATATAGTTGAAGAAATTAGTACATTTGTTTTCTATAGTGATATGTCTGAAGCTATGAGGAAAGTCTTCTTCAATGAGTATAAAACTCACTTCCCTCCAGCTTCTGATTTAGATTTGGAGAAACTGAAGTACTTTTACATTTTTCCAATGCCAGCTTTTAACATTTGTTGGGGATTAGATCAATTAAATACAAATTTAGTCCATAAATTAGAACCAGAAAGAAAATTAGTAGATGTCAATACTTCTGCTTTGAACTGGAAGAAATATTTCTCAAAAGCAACCGCGTCATTAATTCAAGAAGGTATATCGGAATTGACATTAAAGCTGATAAATGAGCACAATCTCTGTCTTTAATCAGAATTCCACATTTATTTACATTCAATTTCTATTTTTGATGATATATTCTTTGAAGAATTTCCAATATGTAGAATGTACTTACCTTTTTCAATATTCCAATCAGCTTTCTTGACATCATAAAATGCAAAATCTTTTGCTTTAATCAGAATTTCCACTTTCTTTCTCTCTCCTTCCTTAAGAAACACTTTTTCAAATCCAACCAATTCTTTAACAGGTCTATCAACTACTTTACTTGGTGCTTCTGAATAGATTTGGACAACTTCGCTTCCTCCTCTCTTTCCAGTATTAATGACTTCAACGGTTACTTTCAGAGAATCTTCTTTAGAGTTCAATTTACCTTTCTCTGATATTGCATTTTTGATTTCAAATGTTGTATAGGATAAACCAAAACCAAAAGGAAATAAAGGCTCTATTTTCTCTTTCTCAAAATATCTATATCCTACATATATCTCTTCTTCATAATAGACTTTAAGATTCTCTCCTGGAAAGGTTTTAGTTGATTTATGAGCTGGAGAATCATTCAATTTTTTAGGAAAAGTCAATGGAATTTTTCCCGATGGATTTACATCTCCAAAAAGAACATTAGCTATTGCCCTTCCACCTTCCATTCCATGATACCAGACTTCTACGATTGTATGTGCATTTTCAATCCAATCTTCCATAGATATAGGATTGGCATTGTTTAGCACAACAACTGTGTTTTGATTAATCTCTATAGTTTGCTTTATTAGCTCAACTTGCGCCAGTGGTAATCCTAATTCTGTTCTATCCACTTCTTCTGATTCTTTTCCATATTCAGGTTTGTCTTCAATAGTTTTGTCAGATATTAATTTTATTTGGGAATCATGATTGAGACCCATGAACAAAAGAACTATATCTGCTTTAGAAGGATCTTTAATTATCTTTATTTTTCTTTTACATTTCTCCTTTAATCCTTTAAGGGGGGTAATCTCATAGGGTGGAGTTACGGCTGCTGCTCCTCCAAGTAAGATCTTTCCAAATTTTCTATTAGCATTAGGACCTAAAACAGCAATAGTGTTAATTTCATTAATATTTAAAGGTAAAAGTTGTTTCTCATTTTTTAATAAAACAATACCTTCTTCTGCCATTCTTCTTGCTAATTTTTGATGTTTTTTGGTGTTCCTCTCACCTTTTGGCAAGTCTTCTTTATTTTCAAACATCCCTACCAGGATATAAACACGTAACAACCTTCTAATTAATTCATCAATATCCTCTTCAGTAAATTTTCCATTATTGTAATTTTCAAGAAGAACTTCTTTCTCATAAAGGATAGGAACAGGCATCTCTAAAGTTAAACCTGCTTTGATTGCATTTTCCGTTGTTGGTTGTTTTACTCCTCTATCTTGTGTTGCCCACCAATCTGTCATCACAAAACCATTAAAATCCCATTTGTTCATTAAAGTTTCTTTTAGAAGCTTGTAACTCCCATGAACGTACTCTCCATTGACTAAATTGTATGAAGTCATTATGGTCCATGGATTTGCTTCTTCAACAGTTTCTTTGAAAGCTCTAAGATAAATTTCCTGGAGTGCTCTTTCATTAATTTGAACATCAACAGTACGTCTGTTGGTTTCTTGATTATTCGCTACATAATGTTTAGGGCATGCAGCTATTCTTTGACTTTGAATTCCCTTTGTAAATGGTATCGCTATCTCTTTAGTTAGGTAAGGATCTTCACTATAATACTCAAAAGTTCTACCATTCAGAGGTGTTCTACCAATATTGATACCTGGACCTAGAACACATAATCTGTTTATTTTTCTTGCTTCTCTTCCTATAGCTTCCCCACACTCAAAAGCTAATTCTCGATTCCATGAAGCAGCTAAATTAATACCTGCTGGAAACTTAGTATTTCTTCTTAGCATACTGGAATGTTGAGAAATTCCTAATGGACCATCGGTCACTTTGAATGTTTTAATCCCTAATCTCGGAATAGTGTTTGTCTGAAATCTAAAGAATCCAACCATTAGTTTGAACTTCTCTTCTAATTTAAGTTTTTTTAATAATTCCTCAACTTTTTTTTCAACATGCTCTTCTGAAATCACGAGTTGAGTAGTTAATTTACTGATTTAAAAGTTCCGTCTTCTAGACTTCTTCTTCTACTTTGTGAAAAATTCCACTATAATAGTTGTAAAAACTCTTCTTGATCCAGTTAAGATAATTATCTAAAAATCGGAGTGCATAACTCTTCTTAGATTCGCTTTCTATGATCTCATATGCTCTCTCTATCGGTTTTAGTTTTGGCAATTCTATCTCTTCAATACCTTTTCCTTTCTCAATTGCTGAAACAAATAAAGATTTCAAAGATTTGTGAAATGAGATCTGTTCATCTAAATACTCTTGTGGATTATGGATCACATTTCCATGACCTGGAACAATTACTTTGATATTCATTTTCTTAAATTTATTAAACGCTGTCAGATATTCTTCAGGATTTCCTGTTCTTCTTGGTTTATTCTGGTAAAATCCCATGAAAGGAAGACCAAAATTAATAGGTTCTGTAATTAATAAATCTCCTGCAAAAAGAACACATTCATTTGGATAATATGCAACACTAAATCCTATACTATGCCCTCCTACACGATAAAATTCTAAAATTTGTTCATTGTCCTTAAGTGTGTAATTCTTTTCAAAAGTTTCTAAAGACCATCTTTTAAAACTTATATTTTTTGGCATATTCTCTATACACTGCTTACTTGCGATAAGTGTTGCATCATTAAAAGCATCTTTTCCATTTCTATGGTCAGAATGTGTATGTGTAAGAAAAAGATATTTTACTGGTAATTTGAAATAAGATTCTAATTCTTTTCTCAACCCATTCCCTACTTCTAACGAATCTCCACTCTCGATAGCTATTGAGAAATTCTCCAAAGCAATCCCTCCTAAAACGCATGAACGTGTTCCGCTGTCGATCATTGTATCAACTGCGACATGTTCAGTAATTGATTCTAGCTTTACCATTATAATACTTGTCTAGACTGATTATAATACTTATATGGTTTACTCTTTTTAAATCAAGAGGAAAAAAAATGTTTGGAAATTCAGGATTTGAAAAAGAATAAAAGCTCCCATTTATCTGGTTTTAAAGTTATCTAGTTTAAGTTATCGAGAACAAAATCTATTAATTCCGACCAATTCCCTTTTGCACTTTCATAATAAACATCTGGCACTGTATGGAACTCTTCATTTGCATAACCATCTTCATTCAATCCTATTGCTGCAGACATTTCAATTACAAGCTTACTGTTGGGTAATGCAAAATATACCTGGTGTCCAATTCCATCTCCTCCAGTATTAGTACCATAAATTGTTGCAAAATCTGTTTGTTTGCAGAAAACAGTGAATGATTCTGCTGAAGAACAAACATACCAATCAGTTAACAATATTATTTGACCATTAAAATCAACTTGTGTTGTAGGTTCATAATGATTCACCAGTTTG
>JBHLQZ010000157.1:0-4449 GCA_048883065.1 Candidatus Thorarchaeota archaeon
AACTCTTAAATCGTTTAAAAAAATCCTTGAACAAGAAACCCATGTCTTGGCTTGAAAATAAAAAAAGAACACATTCAGCAAAAAAGATATTTGGTGTTATCTTCCCATATATTTCAAAAAGGAAAAAGTTTTTTGTTTTCGTAAGCATAGTTTCTTTACTTGCAGCAGGCATTGGATTAGTTACTCCTCTACTTATAAGGCAAGCTATTAACACTGCGATTCCTCAAGAAAAAATTGGATTAGTATGGATTATTGGTGGGAGTATATTTGTTGTAGCATTAATTGGAGGAGTAATGATATTTCTCTCAAGATTTTATGCATCACTTTTTGCTCAGAAAGTTATTTTAGAATTAAGAAATGATATCTACGAAATTTTACAACAGTTAAGTCTTGATTTCTTTGATGATGAGAATACAGGACAGATTATGACAAGAGTTACAACAGATCTTAATGCTATACAATCTTTCGTTAGTTTCACTATTCGTTTAGTCATGAATGGTATAATAATGTTTGTTGGAGCTTATGTTGCGATGCTAATTATGAGCTGGAAGCTAGGATTGATTCTTGTTGCACTATTTCCAGGTTTTATATGGTTGATTTATTGGTTTAGCACAAAGGTAAGACCTTTGTTTTATCAAGCAAGAAGACAATTTGGGGATGTAACTTCAATTCTTCAAGAAAATGTAACAGGCGCTCATGTTGTTAGAGGATTTGCTCAGGAGGAAAATGAAATTATCAAGTTTGATAATTCAAATACTATATACAGAGATTTAAGAATTAAAACACAAGTATATCGAGCTATTTATTTCTCAGTCATGACTTTGTTGATTGGCATAGGAACCACTTTAGTCCTTGTTGTTGGAGGAATTGCTACAGTTAATAACCAAATGGAATTAGGAGATTTCATTGCTTTTATTTCATATTTAGCACTTTTACCTGGACCTACTAGGCAGCTTACTTGGTTAGTGGGAATCATTCAGAGATCTCTAGCAAGTGGAGATCGAATAATAGAATTAATTGAAGCTAAAAAAGAAGTTCATGAAGATCCAAATGCTATCGAACCACCTGTTTTTGAGGGAAAAATAACCTATGAAAATGTATCTTTTGAGTATGACAAAGGAAGTCCTATATTATCAGATTTGAATATAACGATACCATCGAGTCAAAAAGTTGTTATTCTAGGAGGTACAGGAAGTGGAAAAAGTAGTTTTGTTAATTTACTTTCACGTTTTTATGACCCATCTAATGGTACAATCAAAATAGATGATGTTAATATTAAAAAATATAAATTAAAGAAAATGCGAAAACAGATAGGTTTGGTCCTTCAAGAAACATATTTGTTTAATGCGACAATTAGAGAAAATATAGCTTTTGGAAAACCAAATGCAAGTGATGAAGAAATCATTCAAGCTTCAAAAACTGCAAAAATACACGATTTTATTGTTAGCTTACCAGATGAATATGAAACAAGAGTGGGTGATAGAGGGATTACATTATCAGGAGGTCAAAAACAACGTCTTTCCATAGCAAGAACTTTACTTATTAATCCTTCAATCTTAATTTTTGATGATTCTACTGCTTCAGTTGATGCTGAAACAGAAGCTCACATACAAGAAGCGTTGGATATTCTCAGCAAGGG
Source organism: Candidatus Thorarchaeota archaeon (assembly GCA_048883065.1). Lineage (GTDB taxonomy): Archaea > Asgardarchaeota > Heimdallarchaeia > Heimdallarchaeales > Heimdallarchaeaceae > UBA460. The sequence goes on from JBHLQZ010000157.1 coordinate 1,640, forward strand.
AAGAACAACAATAATCATATCCCAAAGAATTTCTTCGGTTCATTACGCTGACAGAATTCTTGTTTTCGAGGAAGGCGAAATAGTTCAAGATGGCACTCATGACGACTTGATTAAAAGTGCAGGTCTTTATCAAGAGATATACACAACTCTTGCTGAGAGTATGCTAAAAGTGAGTGATACTTTAAGCACAAAAGAAGTTGTACGAGGTGATGACTAATGGGTTGGTTAATTCGTTACATGGCAAGAGAAGAAGAAGAGCGAGAAAAAAAATATTCAGATTGGGTGCTTTTCAAAAGAGTTTTTGGCATGTTTGGATATTATAAAGCAGAAGCTGCAGCTGTTACTGCTATTGTTTTAGCAGCATCACTCTTTTCTTCATTAATTCCTATTCTCATGCAAAGAACAATTGATTATTTTATACAACCTGGAACGAGAGATTTTGTGAATGAAATAATAATCATGGGGGGATTATACCTTCTCTTCATCATTCTAAACTTTGTACTCATTTTAACTAGAACTATTTTCTTTGCAAAACTAGGACAAAAAATGATCTATAGAATAAGAAATGATGTTTTTAGCAAACTACAGTATCTTTCATTTGATTATTTCACTGAAACTGAATCGGGAAGAACAATTTCAAAAGTTACTAATGATGTAGATGCACTAGGAGAATTGTTAACTACAGGAATAATCGATATTTTTGCTGATTTCTTTGGATTAATTTGGATATTGGTGATAATGTTTCTTTACGATATTCAAATGACACTCCTGACATTTACAGTTATACCCTTACTGCTTATTATTGCGATTTTCTTTCAAAAACGAGTTAGAGCAGCTTATCGAAGAACAAGGATTGCTATAGCAAAAGTTACTGCTAATTTACAAGAAACAATTTCAGGTGTTAAAGTAACTAAAGCATTGTCGAGAGAAGTTGAAAATATTGAAAGATTCAGAGATTTGAATCAAGAAAATTTTGAAGCTAATGTTCAAGCAGCAGGAGTGTCTTCTCTCTTTATGCCTATTATACAGATAATAGCAGCACTAGGAAGTACAATAGTCATTATATTTGGTGGATATGCTGTAATTTCTCTTGGTACTATAACTTATGGTGAGCTTTACGCATTTTTAGAATACTCAAATAGATTCTTTATGCCTGTGATAAGTTTGTTCACATTCTACACAATCATTCAATCTGGTTTCGCTGCAGCTGAAAGAATCTTTGAAATAATAGATGAAGAACCAAGTGTTAAAAATTCCTCTAAACCTTTTATACCGAAAGAAATCAAAGGTCATTTAGAACTTCATTCAGTTGATTTCAGCTATCAAGAAAATGTTCCTGTCTTAAAGAATATCAATTTAGCAATAAATCAAGGAGAATGCATTGCTTTAGTTGGACAAACAGGGGCTGGTAAAACAACGATTACGAAACTCTTATCGCGTTACTATGATGTATCTAATGGTGAAGTTTTAGTGGATGGAAGGGATATAAAAGAAATAGATTTAGAAACGTTAAGAAAAAACATAGCTGTTGTTCCCCAAGATGTGTACCTTTTCAGTGGTACAATTATGGACAATCTCAAATTTGGAAAGAAAGAAGCAGCTGATGACGAAGTTTATGATGTTTGCTTAATCTTGGGTTTGCATGATTATATCCTAAGACTTCCAGATGGATATGATACAGATGTAAAAGAAGGAGGATCTAGATTGTCCTTAGGACAAAGACAATTAATATCTCTAGCAAGAGCAGTAGTTGCTGATCCAAGTATCTTAATTCTTGATGAATGCAGTAGTTCAGTAGACCCTATAACGGAAGCTTTAATTCAAAAAGGAATAAATTTCATTCTTAAGAATAGAACATCGATTGTTATTGCTCACAGATTATCAACAATCAAAAATGCTTCTAAAATTGTGGTTTTAGAAGATGGAGAAATTATTGAAGAAGGAACACACGAAAAACTACTATTAGAGAAAGGAAAATATTATGATCTTTATGAGACACAACTTACAAGTAACATAATTAATTAAATCATAATTCTATACATTTCAAAATCTTTTTTACTATACCTTTTTTTTTGATAGTAGATATAAATGGCTAAATTATCAGAATTAATTGCAAATGAAAACAAACGTATTTTATGTCTAGGAAATGAAGCAATTGCAAGAGGAGCTATTGAAGCTGGAGTTCAAGTATTTGCAGCTTATCCTGGAACACCAAGTAGTGAAATCAGTATGGCTTTAAATGCAGCTGCACCAGAATTAGGATTTTATGCGGAATGGAGCACTAATGAAAAAGTGGCTATGGAAGTTGCATTTGCTGCATCTATAAGTGGAGTTAGAGCTATGACTGCTTGTAAGCATGTTGGTTTAAATGTTGCAGCTGATGTTTTTTATTCTGTTATGTATATGGGGTGCAAAGGAGGTTTTGTAACTGTTGTAGGGGATGACCCACATTGTTTTAGTAGTCAAAATGAACAAGACTCGAGATGGTTAGGTATATCAGCGAATTTTCCGATTCTTGAGCCTTCCAATCCCCAAGAAGCTAAGGAATTTACAAAACTTGCCTTTGAAATAAGTGAAAAATTTGAAATCCCTTTATTGCTTAGGTCAACTACTAGAATCTCACATGCTAGAGCTGATGTTCAATTTTACAAATATGAATCAAATTTCAGAGAAGGAGAATTTGAAAAAACTCCCCAATTTAAATGCTTACCAGCAATAGCAAGAGCAAATCATCCCAAATTACTGGAAAAGATAGAAACAATAAAAGAATGGATTCCCGATAGTGGTTTTACAGTTATTGAAGATTATCC
>JBHLQZ010000158.1:0-4440 GCA_048883065.1 Candidatus Thorarchaeota archaeon
AATCAAACATGGATTTTTGATTATTCTGAAAAAGAATGGACAAGAGTTTTTCCTGCTACATCTCCCACAGCAAGATTTGGGCACAATATGGTATATGATTCAAATTCTGATAGAGTTATATTGTACGGAGGAGCTCTTGGTTCTATATTTTATAATGATACTTGGACATATAACTGCAATTCTAACGTATGGAGTAACATGAAACCAAAAACATATCCTTTAGCAACAAGAGATTTTAATTTTGCATTTGATTCACAAAGTGATAAAGCAGTAATGTTTGGTGGAATATCATCAACTATGTGGGGTAATATCCAAACACAAACTTATACAAGTGGAACCTTCTGGTATAATCTTGACTCTAATCTCTGGGAAAACGTCACTACTTCAGATGCTCCTTGGGGAGGTGCTTCTTCTTCAGCTTGGGTTTATGATTCTAGAAATGATGTATGCATAATGTTTGGTGGGAGTACACCTTTTGATGACAGTATAGGTGATGATACTTGGTGGTATAGAGTATCTTCAAATGCTTGGACTGAAGCGAATTCAGAATCAATATTTGATAGAATTAGTCATACTATGGTTTATTCTCCTATAGCTAACAGAGTTATTCTTTTTGGTGGAGCTGATCCAGGAAATACATCACACCATTATAATGATGTTTGGGCTTATCACTATGAAAGTAATGAATGGACTCAAGTGGAAACTACTACAATTGCATATTCTCCATCTTTGTTAATTATTTCACTTGAATTCATAGCAGTTTTTCTTATACTTAAAAGGCGATTTAGTAAGAAATAATTTTTCTACTACTACTTTATTTTCTTAGCATTGTATTTTATTACTGTCTTAAATAGTATCAAAAAAGTCTCATGCAGATTTTAATTAAAAATAAAATCAAAAATATTCTATTGAAAACTGCTGTAGGAAACGTTTTTTTATGTAAAAAGAATAAAGATTCAATATTGCATAAAAAAATATCAAGAAAACTAATAGTTATCATTGCATTAAGTACTCTATTGGTACCTTGTTCAATCTTAGATTGTATTAGTATATGTGAGATACAAAAAAACAATTCTTCTAAAATGTCACAGGATTCAATTTATGTAACCACACATAATATCTTCATCGATTTAACAGAACCAAAAAATATCTCTGTGATAGAGAGATATACGTTGTATAATAATCACACTTCTTCAATTTATTCTACAACATTTTATTTCAATGAATCTCTTACTATTTTAAGTATTGAAGAAGATAACCAAGCTATTTCTTCTTACAACAAAACATCTCTAATTAATTCATTATCCATTGATTTTCTTTCATCTTTAGAACCTAATGGATCAAAGGAAATAAAACTAAGATATTTTCTTAATAAAGAAACTCAACTACTAGAAAATAAATATCACAGGTTCTATTATGGTTATTTTGTATCTTTTTTGACATTGCAAGAATATGTTACAGTTAGACTTTCCAGAAAATGTGAAATTCATGAAGATCCAGGTTCAATAGTTCCACCAACTAATAGACCTGATTTATCACCAGAGGGATTTATAGATATTCATTGGATATTTCAAAACAGATTACCACTTACTTATAATTACATAGAAGTAATATTCAAACCACACGCAAAGGTACCTATTTGGATATTTGTGATTGGGCCTTTATTGGGATTAGCTTGTGGTATTGGAGGAACAATATGGTATATGAGTAGGAAGGGGAGAAAAGAAATGAAAAAAATAGGAGAAGTTTTCCTATCAGATACAGAAAAAGAACTTCTGAAAATAATTATTAAAAATAACGGTAAAATTTCACAAAGAAATCTTTGCACACTCACATGTTACACAAAAGCAAAAGTATCTAGAAATCTTATCTCTCTAGAAAAACAGAATTTAATTACAAGAGAGAAGTGGGGGAGAAATTATCAAGTTTATGTCACAGATGTAGGGAAAAAAGTGATTGAATGAGGAAAGATAATATCAAATAATGGTCTTAATACAGTCTTACGTTCGTATAAAAAAAACACTATACAGCTGTTCATATCAGATAAAGGAATATGTTAAGTGAGTAATATGGTAAAATTGAATAGAAAAATAATAATCACTGTTTCAACAATAATACTAATAGTATTAATTGTATTTTCTATAACATACGTCGTTTATAAAAGTAGACAAGTTAAACCTGATGTTTTAATTAAACATGAACCTATAATTATTTTAAAAGATGAAGATTTTGAAACTTACAAATTCCCAGGAAAAGGAACTGCAAAAAAACCATATTTGATTCAGAATTTGAATATAACTACAAATCACAGCGAGATTATTTACATTGAAAGAACAACAAAATATTTTGTTATCCAAAACTGTTATCTAAGAAAATATGATCTAACAGATACAAGATCAGAACAAACAGGTATCTATATAGCTGATGCAGCAAAGGATACTGTGAAAATAGTAAACAATATATTAAATGCTAGCTGTTATGGAATTGAAGTCTACAACTCAAAAGGAGTAACTATAGAGAATAATATCATAGACATCCTTCCTGTAGCGGGGTGGGCTGGTCCTTATAGTCCATTCGCAAAAAATATATTTCTAGATAATTGTTCTTTCGCTAAAGTTGAGAATAATACCTGTTTTTACGGTGGAATCAGTATTTCTTCTTCAGAAAATTCCACTTTATTAAGAAATTCTTGTTATGGTAGAGGAATTGGTGTAAGTGAATCTGAAAGTGCCACAATTTCAGAAAATTATATACAAGGTAAATTTCATGAAATTGAATATTTTTATTATAGATTTGATCCTGTTGTTTCCTTTACAGATTCTCCACACACTACATTCTTAAATAACACAATGAATAATTGTGATTTTAGTACGTCATCTTCTCTATATTCTGAAATAAGAAATAACGAAATATTCAATGGTGGATATAAATTTAATTATGGTAGTGTTGGTTTAATGTATGATCCTACAGTTATAGTAGAAGGTAATTTTGTAAATAGCAAACCATTAGGTTATTTCATAGGTGAACAAGAAATTATTATCTCATCGGAGCAATTTGGCCAATTGTTCTTCTTTAATTGTTCTGAAGTGACTGTGAAGAATCAAGTTATACATGATGTTAATACAGGAATAACCTTTCACGAATGTGGAGCAATACATCTAATTCACAATTCTATTTCTTCAAGTGGAGAAGGAATCCGAGGTAATCTTGCAGAGAAATTAGAAATAATAAGTAATAATTTGAATAATAATGAACTTTCAGTAGAAGCTAGAGGAGGAATAGATTCAGTAATAGCTAATAATACTTGTAATTTTAATTTGCACGCAATGAATTTATTCAATTTCAATAATCTAACAATTGAAAACAATAATCTTCTAAATAACACAATAGGTCTTGATGTTGCTAATATTTCTAATTCGATAATTAGGAATAATTCATTAACTTCTGATGGAAGTTTCAATAATCCGGGATTTTTTGGGATTTCTGTAAGTGATTCAGACAGTATTGTCATTGATCAAAATTCAATGCTAGCTAGGTTTACAGATATAAGGTTCCTTGAAAGTACTAATTTAACAATAACAAACAATATTCTTATTAATTCAAGTATTGGTATAGAGAAAAAAAATCTCTCTACTTATACATTATTCAACAATACTGTTAATGATAAGCAATTTGGAGTTTTCTATTATGAAGAAAATCTATCAATAAATTCTGCTGATTATGGTCAATTATATCTGTTCAATTGCAGTAATTTCAACATTAGTAACCAAATTATGGAAATACATACACTTGTTGCTGATTCAAGAAATGTTTCTTTTAATAATTGTAGTTGGATAAATTTCTTTAGAAAAGCAATAACCATTGTTAATTCCGTTAATTGTAACATAACAAATAGTACTATAGTATCAAATCCTACTTATATGGATGGAAGAAATTATGTAGGAGTAGATATTTCTAATTCTTCATTTTGTACTATATCCTATACACTCATTAAATACTGTACGAATTATGGATTGCGTTTAGATGGGTATAGTTACAACAACACTATTCATCATAATGCATTTATTGAAAATGGTCTTTATCCTTTTAGCAGTCAACAAGCATCAGACAATGGATATAATAATACTTGGTATGACATAACTAAACTAGAGGGGAATTATTGGTTTGATTATGATTTTTCGGGTTCTTACTCTATTTGGGGAGGTGCAGGAAGTATAGATCCTTATCCTTTGTTAACAAATCCTTTGTAAATTCATCTTTTTTCCTTTTCAAAATCGTGTCAAAATTATATCAACCAACTTTTCAATAATGATAAATTACATATTTTTTTTGTGAACAATGTTGTAGGAAATGTTTTTTTATGTAAAAAGGGTAAAGAATCAATATTGCATAAGAAAACCATCAGATTGTTGATAGTATTAGTTTCCTTAAGTACTCTAT
>JBHLQZ010000159.1:0-4425 GCA_048883065.1 Candidatus Thorarchaeota archaeon
CCATACTTCTCAATTTCTAGCTTCGGAGAGTTTAGTTTTCAATTCGAAACGATTCAACAATTCTATATAGAAAATTTACTTGAGCTTCTTTCATTCAAAATTAGTTTTGAAGTTGATATAGGAGATATAAACTTTGAAGAAAGACAACTGATTTTAGGAACAATTAATAAGATAAATCAAGTAACAGCTTATTTATTCAATCTACAAGAACCAGAAGAAGAGATGTTCAATGATTTGAAAAAAACTTTGTTAGAAGCTGGTGAAAAAGAAGATGACCTTTTAAGAAGAATTTATACAGCAAGAGCTGTTATGAGTAAAGAGGTAGCTACAATTCTGAGATTTTCGAATGATTTCGAACATTATCAACATGGTATTATGAGTTCCTATTTAATGATGAAGTTGCTTAATGCATTTTCAAATATCAGTATAAGTTATAGCAATCCTTCAGAGATTTCTGTAGAGAATATGGATATTGCAAGAATAAATTCTAAATTACATATATTGAGAGCAATGGCTGATCATACAAGTCCAGGTTTTCAGATAAACGATTTTATTGAACATTCTGATGTTCTAATATTAATTGATGATATTGAAGAGTTTTCAAGAATTTCAAGAGCAAATCAATACCGACAATTCGTTAATGAATTCTGTAAAACAGATCTTAGTGTCAAAGATGGATGGTTGTACATTGATAATATTTTTGAAGATGAAACAGTAGTTGGTTTAGATCCTGAATTTCATTTTAGAGATAAATGTAGGAAATTTATGAGAATCTTTGAAATAAGAGATTTAGCAGATCATATCAAAATAAGATTCAGGAGCATAGGAAAATTGCCTACAAATAATAATACATACGAACTTAAATTACAAAACAATGAAGTTTCCGTCTCTATAAATGATGAACCTCAAGATTTGTCTGCTTATTTGGATACAAAAGAAGTATTTCATTGCTAAAACTCTTTGTTTTTCATTTTCTACGTCAAACTTTTCTTTGTTGTTGAATCAAGAAGTAAGTGACTGAAGTATCCAAGCAAGAATCCAAATATTGCATAGATAAACAAAAGATGATTATACTTTGGGATAACAACGAAACAGCATACAAAAGCAGCGATAAATACTACTGAAAAAATAAACCATGAATGGAAGAACTTTCTATGGTCTGGATTTTTTGGACGCTCAATTATATCTGGAAGGATTGATCCAATAAAGATAGCCAAGAAAGAATATACTAACACTAAAATTAAACTCATAACAGCGAATTCAGATGAAAAGAAGTAGTAAACAACTCCCACAATAGGTAATCCTAACACCAACCCCCCTATAATATGTGTAAGTTTTCTGGACATGAAATCAACTACACCAACTTTATAATGCAAACTTTCGTATAAAAACAGAAGTAAAACTATGGTCATACATTCAGTGAATTTCAATATGCAACCTGTTTTGAATTGTCTCCCATAACAAAAATTTGTGGCTTTTGATTAGGAATTATAAACCAATAAACTAAATTGCATGCTTTACAATAGAAATAATCATCTTTTAGCTTATCAATATATTTCCCACATTTGAGACATTTCATTATTACACCGTAGTTTTTCACACTTTTATGTGTTTTTACGGTTTAAACACAGTAGAAGTTGAAAGTTTAATTTATTCTAACATTAAGATATGTCTTTCCTAATTTTTAAAATTATGATGGCAGCAAATGATAATTGTTTAGAAGAATGTTTAATATAAATAAAGAAAAAGTTTATCTAAAGGATAAATCTACAAAAATAAAACTAGCAAGAGATATTAAAATGGAACCAGAAGAAATAGAGATAGATTTAAAGAAGAAACATATGCTCACATGGTCAGCTATTATTGTTATTTTAGCATCATATGTTGTTTTTCTAATAGTACCAAATTATCTCCTAAACAAATTTGCACCTGAAAACTTTCAAACCTACCTGGATAATAATCCCTATCTATCTTTCATAGTCAATTTCTTAGCAATGGGTATTTTATTGGTAGTTCTACTCCCATTTCTATTGGATATATTAGATGGTAGAAAGTCTTACAAGCAATTTCTTAAAAATATGAGGATTACAAAAATTAAACCTATTTTACGAATTTTAGGTTTAGGGATTCTTTCAGCTGTAATAATTTTAGCTCTTGCTAGATTTGCAACTTACCTAGGCACAATTAAGCAAGGTTTTTATCTTTTTGATATTTCGAAAATACTAGGCAAAGAGTCTTCTCTTTATACTTCTTTATTTCCTGGAATCTGGGAAGAAGTTGCTTTTAGAGGAATAATATTAGCGTTGCTTCTAAAAATTTACACAGAAAAGAAATCTATTATCGTTAATGGGTTTTTGTTTGGTTTCTTTCATTTAGTAAATCTTCTGAATTTCCTTTTTGGAGTAGAATATAGCTTAACCACTTTAGTTTCAATACTTTTTCAAGTAGTATATGCAACAGCAATTGGTTTCTTCTATGCATACCTTTTTGTTAAAACTAAGAGTTTAATTCCTTCGATAATCAGTCATTATTTAGTAGATGCTTTAATTATTCTCGTGAGTAATGTAGGTAATGTTAACCCCTTTCTCTTTCTAGCAATTATGGCAATTGTGGGAATTGGAATACTACCTTCTATAATAAATATTGTATTTGTATATTTTGTGTATAGAAAATTCCCTGAAAAAGAAGATGAATATCCACAACTTCAACCTGAAGATGAAATAGAGGTTCAAAAAGAAGAAGAATTTAGTTTAGACTTAAATTCTTCAAAAGAAGAAATTTAAGCTTCTCTTCTACTTCAATCACTGGATTTAGTAATCTCCACTTTTTCGAAGCTACTAAATTCTGTTTCAGCATCGATTGCATCTCCATATAAATTTCTCATTATATTTAATCTAGATGCATCTCTTCTAGTTGCAAAACTTGTAACTTTGCCATTTAACCACTCAAGTGTTCCTATAAATTTCACTTTTTCCCACAATTTTAATATCACATACCATAAAAGAATAAGGAAAGATCCATAGATAAATGCTAAATAACCATAAGATGACCAATTAGGGAATATTTTATCTAAGATAAGGATTTTAATCGAGTTACCTAAAAAAGGTTCAAATACAAAAATTGTTAAGGTTACTAATCCAAATCTTCGAACGAATGTACTCTGAAATACTTTGCGGATCTTATTTTCTTCTGAAGCATAATGAAGGCGATACAAACCTGTGCAAAGTAAAATAAGTGCTCCAATTTGGAGAAAACTCCATTGATTTGGTAGAGTCTGATTTACTTCATTTATATCAGGATTACCATAAATACCTAGAAGAGTAGATCCTGCGATTATGTAAGCAAAACCACTTGATGTTCCAATTGCTAAAATTTTCTTATGGCTTATATTTTGTGAAAAAGCTATTCCAAACATACCACCATAGAGTGCATATCCAACAAATGGAAAAAATGGATAAATATCACCTATTAATATTGAGTATAGTGCTCCTTTAACATGCTTGTTGTTCAGATAAGCATCATACCAAATAGGGCGTAGCAGTTTTTTCATAGGTTGAGTTATTAATATAATTGTTGTAGCTAGAATCCCCATTATAATCAAATTTCTGTTAACTTTCTTATAACCCTCCTTGATACATAATAGACCTATAACTAAACCTGTACAAATAATGCTTAGACCAATAATAAACAAAGCAGAAGTCCTATATACAAGAGTGAAAACATTTGGTAATTGAAGTTCTCCTGTTTGCATACTGCCTATTATTAGGGTGTATTGAGGAGGTCCTTCAGGATAAGGATTTTCTAAATCACCAATCATTGTATGATTGAAAATTCCAACTTGTATTTTCCCTAATAAAATAATCCATAATCCTGTAAAAAATGAACCTAGAATTATATGGGCGGGTTTACTTCTACCTGAATTAGCACGATTGTACATACTTAAAGCGTTTGACATTCCAGAAATAACTGCAAATATTCCTGCTGCTTTTGCTATCAATAATGTAAGTCCAGCAATAGGATTACTCAAGATATGGTTCATTTGATCTCTACTAGGAAGGTTTCCCCAGTAGTAAGAACTATGAAAGAATAACATTATCAAGATAGCTGCTCCACGTAACCAATCAACTACTTGAATACGTTTCATTCAAAAATTAATATGCTGAAACTATGATAAAAATATTTGTGATGATGTTGCATTACCAAATAAGCTTTATTTACAACTAGATAAAATGTCAATCTAAAGGATTTAGACCAGAAGTAGGAGAAGAGATGTATGAGTTTTGTTACCAGTTTGAAAAAGGATAGTAAATTAGTATCATTCACAGTTTGCTTTTTCGCTTACATTATAGCATTAGGAATAGCGATAGGCACTGGTTATGGTTTAAGAAACTATCTCCATCCGATATTAACAGCATTTATTATAGA
>JBHLQZ010000160.1:0-4407 GCA_048883065.1 Candidatus Thorarchaeota archaeon
TTTTTATTCACTAATTATAGTTTTTTTAAAAATTAAAAAAAATTACAATCAGTAAAATTAAATCATTTTTATAAAAAAAAAATTGTTTAATGCCAACATTCTGCTATTTCGAAGGTTATTGTCCATTCCCATAGTAAAAATCCAGATAATATCATCTTGGTGTTGAGTTCATAAAATCCTGCATCAAGCTCTCCAGCTTTGAAGACTCTTCCTTGATTCCAGGTATATAATATTACGTTTAAGTAACCATCTGGGATTTCAGGATCTCCATAGGATACATATTGAATGAAGTGAACTGGCTTAATTGGATTCTTAACAGTTTCTAGTTGAACTCCATCAATGTAAAACTCAAATTCAAAGTCTTCACGCATTTGATACATATCTTCTACAGTTAAACCAAAGAAGTCAAAATCTGATGACCAGATTGATATGCCTGCTGAGATAAAGAATGCATCATGTTCACATCGAACTGGATTTGCATCATCCCAAGGATAGATTCTCTCATCAAATGTTATTGGTGCTGGAAAATTCTTCCATTTGTCAAACATGTGTTCTGATCCTAATCCTCGAAGTTCTATTCCAAAAGCTCCAACAGACTTAAAACTAGCCATAGCATCTCCATAAGTAACATGTTTATGTGGTTTTGCTTGAGCAACAGGAAGAATAGTAAATAAAAGTATAAAGAATGTAGCTAAATTTAGTGCAATATATTTCTTTTTCATATATTATCACCATTAAAGTCTTGCTGACTTTAATAGTGAAAAGAAAATTTCTTATCTCATAAAATATATGTATAAAGTTTAGTTAAAACTTTTCTGCAACCTTTTGATAACTTATTTAATTTAAAAAATTATAATCGTATAACTTTCTTAAGCAAAACAAGAAAATTAATTTAGCGAGCTTTTACAGGTTTAGTAATTAAGCTTCTTTACTTAATTCCTAGGGCAAGAAGGTGGTTAAGAATATTATAACACTAATACTTTCTTGAAATCATATTTAAGAAAAAGAAAAAAAAGAATTAATTTTAGTTGATTTTTCTCTTCCTCTTGAGTAATAGAGGAATTAGTGCTAAACAGAGGAATAAAGTCATTGTAATTGTGCTTATTTGTAGAAATTCAGAAACAACAGGTGGATTACCTTCTTCATCCAAAGGATAAGGGTCAACAGAACCAGCAGGACCATCGATAGAATAACTTCCAGAGCCACTCCAGTCGCTCCACCAGTTGCCTTCATTAATCGTTGAATCATACCAGATATTGTTCTCTCCTTCATCATACGCTTGGGAAGTACCACCTAGGTTATTGTCAACAAAAATATTATGATGAATTTCATTGTTATTAGAATGAAGAGCTATATAGATTCCATATTCATCATTTTCTTGTAAAAGATTGTTAGTAATAAGAGAAGAACCAGAAGAATGTAGAATGATACCCTGATAGTTGTTGATACAAGTGTTATTAATAAGATCAGAACTAGAAGAAGAATGCAGAGAGATACCAAAACTGTTGATGGTACAAGTGTTGTTAGTAAGAATACAATCAGAAGAGGAAATCAGATAGATACCAGAAAAGCTGTTGGTACAAGTGTTGTTAGTAAGAATACAATCAGAAGAAGAATCCAGATGGATACCAACATTGTTGTTGGTACAAGTGTTATTAGTAAGAGTAGAACCAGAAGAATCATTCAGATAAATACCCCTAAGGTTGTGGGTACAAGTATTATTTTTGATTGTAGCTGTTTCTTCGGCAACATTGGTGATGAAAATACAATACTCTTCTGCATCTATATAGCAGTTACGAATAACAAAGTACATTGTTGTATATTTGATAACAATGCCATAATCACTCGTAGTAGTGATGTTATATCCTTCAATAATGTAAGGATCGACATCTGATCCTATACCATCAAACCCATAATCAGTGAAATTATCATCAGAGATTATTTCTATGGGATCATGAGTTCCTAAACCTAGATTAAAAGGTTTAGATGTTTTGTAATCTTCCATGGCTGATTTAAAAACTGTTGTACTCATATTTGGAGAAACCATAATTAGTGTTGAAATAATTAATATAACAATCACTCTTTTAGAAATTACAATTGATCTATTCATTTTTTTACCTCAATTAGTGTAACCATTATTATTCTCTTTCATTTTTAATAAATTTATCTATTTCTTTTTAACATGAAACAATTTTTCATAAAAACTAAATCTTTCTCTAAAGGTTTTGAATAAAAAAGAGATTTGGATATAGTGGAAAGAAAATATGAGCACTTAATTAAAAATCTAGGTAATGAAGATTCTAAAAACAAATAAAATTATCATCTACAAAGTGATTTACAAATCTGAAAATAAGCAGTTATAAGAAAAATTTAAGGTAAATGTTTACCTAGCTTTCACTGGCTTTGCAATCAAACTTCTTTGTTTGATCAGAATTCTGTGACTGCATTTGGGACATTTCACTCCAGGTAATAATCTTAATTCTCCTGGTGTTATTTCATTTTTACATCTTTGGCAAACGTATTTTGTCATCGTTTTTACTCCTTTTCTACTATTCTTAATTCTTTCTGTTTATGATTTATTCGAGATTTTCGAATTCCTCAAAATCTGAATCTCCGTCCATTAACTCTGTAAGAGCTATATCTAGTTCTTCCATTGGTATTCTTATCTGTTTCATAGTATCTCTGTCTCTTATAGTAACAGAATAGTCTTTCTTTGAATCATAATCAACTGTTATACAGTATGGGATTCCTATTTCATCTGCCCTTGCATATCTTTTACCTATCTTTCCACTTTCATCATAAAATGAGAGATAACCTGCTTCTTTCAATTCATTATGTAACTCATAAGCTAGTTCTGCTAATCCATCCTTTTTCATCAGTGGGAATACTGCAACTTCAAGAGGAGCAATTACAGGTGGGAATTGGAACCATGCCCACTCTCTATCTCCTTCTCTAAAGCATTTCTCTAATATGGTATAAAAAATCCTATCAACTCCTAAAGATGGTTCTGCTACATGTGGTGTTACTTTCTTTCCATCAACAACTACTTCAAAGCTTGATTTGGATGCTTTAGCGTGTTTTTGTAAGTCATAATCAGTTCTCAAAGCGTTTCCTACTATTTCCATATGACCTATTGAAAGATTAACTTCTAAATCATAATTTCCTGCAGAATAATGAGGTGCTTCATGATCAAGCATATGTCTAAACCAGAAATCTTCTGGAGGAATGCCTAATTCTATTAACATTTCTGTTTCCAAAGCCAAGTAATATGCCATGTATTGATTTGGAATAACTCCTTCTTCTACTGCATCATTTGCGGTTATTTTGAGTGGTTCTTTCCATCCTTTTTGTTGCATTTCTCGTGTGACAATATTTATCTCAACATCCTCTACATCAACAAAATATGGATGTTCATTTGCTTTTTCAGGATCATAAAACATTTCCAGTTCCATTTGTTCAAATTCTCTTACTCTCAGGATAAAGTTTCTTGGAGAGATTTCATTTCTAAAAGCAGGACCTGTTTGTGCGATCCCAAAAGGTAGTTTATTTCTCATAAATGTTGATAATCGCTTGAAATTTATGAAAATGTTTTGAGCTGTTTCAGGTCGAAGATAACCATTCATTCCCCCTGTTGACCCAATTTCTGTCTTGAACATTAAGTTGAATTGTCTTGCTTTGCTTAATCCTTCATCACAATTTGGACATTTAATATCATTTTCTTTTATAATTTTATCAAGTTCTTCTAGTGATAAACCTTCAGCTTTCTCTCCAAGTTTTTGTTCAACTAAATCGTCTGCTCTGAACATAGAATTACATTTTTCACACTGAACAAGGGGATCTTCAAACGAATCAAGATGTCCCGATGCTTGAAAGACAGGTTCAGGAAGAAGAACTGTTCCTTTTATTTCAAAGATATTATCTTCATCTAAAACGAAACTCTGCCTCCAAAGATCAATAATTTTTTGTCTAACTAATGTTCCAAGAGGACCATATTCGTAGAAACCACCTGCTCCCCCGTATATTTCTGCAGTTGGGCTAATAAATCCTCTTCGTAAACACACTTCAGTTATTTTATCAATCAATCTCTCTTCTGTCAATTGTATCCAAAGGCTTCAAATGAAAAATGCTTCTTAAATCCTTTGAAAAAAGTCATTTTTCTTTCCTTATTTCGAGTGATCTTACAATTTCCAAATATCTGTTTCTTATTGTAGATTCAGGAACATTAGCAACTTTTGATATCTCTTTTTGTGTTCTCCTATCTTCTTCTAAAATGCTTGATATGTAGATTATTGCTGCAGCCGTTCCAATCAACTTCTTCCCGGAATTCAAAAATTTCTCTTCAGTTCTATTTGCTAACTTTTCAGCAGCAATAGTAGTTGTTTCTCTCAATTTCAGAGGTTTACTAAA
>JBHLQZ010000161.1:0-4392 GCA_048883065.1 Candidatus Thorarchaeota archaeon
GTCTGAAAAAACAGACATAGTCTGGTTCTGGGGGATTTTTTTTTCAGGCTTAGGAGGTCTTAACTAAGCCCAAATTGGGGGGTTCAAACCATCAAAAAGGGGTTCAACCACAGTTCCCGAGTTTTCCCTTGGGGAAGGGTGAAGCATCGGATTCTCTTCCTGTTCAGTTTACAGTACCACTTTTTAATACTTGTTTGAACTATTAACCCTAACCGATAATATTATGTCTCCAACCTATTTAAATCTTTGTCTGATTATAGTAATAGAGGCTGAAACTCGACAAAATTCCACTTTTTCGATTTTTCTTTTTTCCCAAATATTTTATCTTTTTTTGTCGGGATTTTTTTATCACAAATGACTTTCTCTTGTTTTATCCATTGCTTCTTCAAGAACTATTCTTGTACTTTCATCTATTCTTTCTTGTATTATAGAAGAAACTTCATCGAATTGTTTTTCATCAAAATAGAATCCAAAAATCTTAGATAATTCCATTATGATTCTTTTTGCAGAGCTGTAACTTGCAACGTTTGGATCACATTCTGCTAAGAGAGAAAAACAATTCTTAAATCCTTTAGAATCACACACTTCTAGCGTTTCAACTGTTGTACCATAAACTATTCCCTCTTCTAGAATAGGTACTTCCTTTCCATCAAGGAAAGTTATCATTTCTTCATTAGCTGCAATTGCAAAACATTTTGCATTATCTGCAGGATCTTTTATTACTGGCAATCCTCCAACTGGAACAATGTAGGAGACTCCTTTCTTAATGTAATAGTTAATCAGCATTCTTAAAAAATTCTGAGTATTTCCATATGATATTGGTATTTCACAGGACATTAATGCTAAATCATCTGATTCAAAAATTCTTATTGGATGTTCTATTTTACCATTCTTTATTATAGCTACTGGTGGGATAGATTTTGAACGCACTATAGCAATTTGTTCCATCTTTAAAGCTTTGATTAAGAATGTCGAGATTATTGTTCCAATTGCACCACTTCCACTAAAAGATTGAATTAATGGTTTATTCTTCAAATTAGATTTTCTTATTTCTTCTATACTTTCCATTCTAAACACGTTTTTTTCTTCTTCTCTGGAACACAACAGCTAAAATTATTCCAAAACTTAGACTTGTTAAAGAACTCATTAAACTAAATGAAGTCTCAACTGTTTGTCCTTCATTATTTCTTGACAAATTATATCCTGCTAGACTAAGGTAATCAAGTGCTTGACTCATATTAAATGGATACTGTTGAACTCCATCGAAATAGTAGTCCTTGAAATAAGGTGATACTGGAGTATGAGAGAGATTGTATTTGTTATTATGAAAATGAGTATTCATTAGTTTTTTATCAATAACAGAAGCAAGAGCTTTTCTTATTGCTAAGCCTTTTGAAATTCCAGTTTCATTTGTTGGAATAAAATTGTTATTTCCTCCAAAAATTTCATTCTCAAGATTAAAAGCAAGTATTATGAGTGAATTTTCAAGTTTGGTAACAACTTTTATATCTGAAACATCAATTCTATCTTCAATTGCTGGATCTTTTCCAAAATCAGCTATATCTAAATTCCCATTTTGCAAATCTATTCTCATCGAAAAAGTATCAGTTCTTGTAAATGCTTCTATTTTCTCAAATGCCAAATTAGTTGGTTCTCCTGGAATAACTCCAACATTGTGCCAATTATCATTTCTATATAGCACAGCAGTTAAATCAGTTTGACTTTCTGTTGAATTATAGATATACTTCCCAGTTCCAAAAGGATCTGTTCTGAATTTAGACCATCTGCCTGAACTTATAATATTCTCAATATCTCCACCAACATTTAGATAATGATCAGGAAGTGGATATACTGATAAATCCTCTAGAGGAAAAGCATAAGGTTCTTTCTCTGGTGTACTCGGGTCAGAATCAATGTAAATGGCTACTGTACTACTATTATACATTTCATATGACTTAATCCACCTAAATACTTCATAATTTACATTAACCAAAGGACTACGTAAAAGATCTAGTGTAAAGATCACATCATTGGGAGAAAATAATTGATTAGGAAAGAGACCATCTACGTCTGGGTGCCATTCAACACCATCTCTCAAATGAACCAATAAAGTGGTTTGATTAATATACTCCCAATTATCAATTAAACCATATTTAGTAACTACACCGTTTTCATCAACTTCTATCAATTTATCCATAAATAAGGAAACAATTGTTTTTTCTCCAGATTCTTTTATAGTTAAAGGATGTAAATCAAACCATCTGCCTATTCCTATATTCAATTGATCTGTTGATGATTGACCTTCATGAGACCCTACAAAATACATATATGGAAGGCTATTAGAAATCCCCAACGATGAGGTGAATCCTTTCAGATTATCCCAAAATCCAAAAGTTCTTACTGGAGAAAAAAGAGGAACCATGGGTAAAACATTATCCATAAGGTGTACTTGTAGATCTTCAAACATACTTTTTCTAGTTGGAAAATCTGTTTCTTTTGTAATATTTGAAATATAACTGTTTGTTGTTCCATTATCCAATTCAGCTTTGAAATTGAAAATATTCCAACTAGCTCCTTCCGTAAAGAAAAGCTCTAGATGAGGAACTGATTCTCCTTCTATTTCAATTAAAGCCATTTCATAATCCCTTGATTTAACAACAACGTCAAGGAAGTAACTATACTCACTAGGGTAGTCAACAGCGTCTATTCCAATATCTTTTATACTCTGAATGATAGTTGTTGAATATTCCGGAAAAAAGACTTTCTCTGTTCCTTTTGTATAATATCTAATGGATGTTGCAAAAAAACCTCCTTGTTGATCAGGTCTAGAAGTAAATATTAGTATAGCGGCGAGTGCAGCAATAAACACTATAACAGCTAAGATAATAGCGAAGGCTTTGTTTGTAGATCCATTTTGACTACTCATAAGAAACTTACCAACATAAATTTAGTTAAAGTGTTTATTAAGTTAGTTCTTTACCAGCTTTTTGTATTTTCTTCCCACTCTCATTGCATTTAGAATCACAAGTAATGATGCACCCATATCTCCGATTAAGACAGCTAACCAAAGAAGTGAATCTCCAAAGAAGGAACCAATTGATGGAATAGCTACGCTTAAAAATACTAATGTAAAGAAAGCGAATTTTATGAAAAGTGACAAAAAAACATTAATTTGGATTGTTGTTTTTGCTTGTTTACTTAATTTAAACAAGTAA
The DNA here is from genome assembly GCA_048883065.1 of Candidatus Thorarchaeota archaeon. Classification (GTDB taxonomy): domain Archaea; phylum Asgardarchaeota; class Heimdallarchaeia; order Heimdallarchaeales; family Heimdallarchaeaceae; genus UBA460. Next base: position 3,216 of record JBHLQZ010000161.1, read on the forward strand.
GGAAGACTGTAAAGATTATCAGAAGATAACACTATATCTGAGGTTTCTATTGTTATCGCTGTTCCAGTCGAACCCATAGAAATTCCTACATCAGATATTGCTAGAGCTGGACTATCGTTAATACCATCCCCAACCATTGCTATTAATCCATATTCACTTTTTATTTTCTTGATTATTTCCATTTTATGCTCTGGTAATAATTCGGATTCATATTGGATATCTAGTTCTTCTGCTATTTTTGAAGCTACTTCCTCGTTATCGCCTGTTAGCATAATTAATTGATTTAATCCAGTTTTCTTTAATGTTTGAATAACATCTTTGGTTTCTCTACGTAATTCGTCAGACATATGAATATGTGCGATAACTTTTTCATCAGTTAAGACATAACTGACAATACTTTCTGTTTCTTCACAGTCTAAATCACAATATTCAAGACCAATGATATCATCAGCTAAAGCTTCATTTCCAATGTAGTAGTTTGTACTCTTCCTTGTTCCCTTTATTCCTTTTCCAGGAATTACTTTTATGTCTTTATAACCCAACAATCGTGAATCTCTTTCTATTCCCAATTCAGTTATTGCTTCTCCAATTTTATGTTCTGAATGATTTTCTAAGCTGTAAGCTAATTCAATGATTTCTTTTTCAGTATAACCTTCTAAAGGTTCAATTTTGTAAACCTTCAGTTTGCCTGATGAGAGGGTACCAGTCTTATCCAAGGCTAGCGTCTTAACATCAGAAAGAGCTTCCAAGAATTTTCCTCCTTTGATTAAAACTCCGTTTTTTGAAGCTCTAGTAATAGCAGTTACTACAGTAATAGGAGTAGAGAGTACTAATGCACAAGGGCAGGAGATAACTAAAACCACCAAACTGTTGTAAAACCAAACACTAAATGGTTGACTTAAAATAACTACTGGAATAAATGTGATCAAAATAGCAATAAGAACCATAGTAGGAGTATAGTATTTAGCGAATTTTTGAATAAACTGTTCTCTTTTAGATTTTTGCTGTTCTGCTTCTTCTATTAACTTAGTAATTCTTGCAACTGTGCTTTCATTAGGCATACTTGTTACTCGAATTATTAAATATCCATCAATAATTACAGAACCTGAATAAACACTATCACCTACTTTTTTGAATAAAGGCTTTGATTCACCTGTAATAGGGCTTTGGTCAACAT
>JBHLQZ010000162.1:0-4329 GCA_048883065.1 Candidatus Thorarchaeota archaeon
AAAGCAATTTTATCAAAAGAGAAGGTAGGCGCTAATAATATCATTATTATGCCAGCAAAAGAAGAAGCGAATGTACTGCTAAGAGATGTTTCAGAGTTATTTCAAAAATATCAGAGTGTAAAACTAATCGATTTATCTTTACGAATCCCAACATTAGATGATGTATTTTTAGAATTAACCGGGAGTAAATTGAGGGATTAGGTGATATATCAATGAAAGTTGGAAAAATTCTAGCATTAGTTCAAAAAGATATGAAACAATGGCTTAAGAATCCTTTTCAAATAATTATCAATATAGTACCACTTCTTATAATATTGATATTTGTTGGAATTTTTCTAACAAAAGCAGAAATTTTACCTACTGGGATTATTTTAAAGGATGATGATATAATTGCTCTAGAAATCAAAAATTATCTACAAAATGCTAAAAGTGGAACAGGACAGAAATGGTTTGAAATTGAAAATTTAACAGAAGAAGAAGTTTTAGAACAATTTGAAAAAGGAGAGATTTTGTGTTATATCATCATTCCATCTAATATTACAGAAGGATTCTCTCAAAATGAAACAATTTCTCTTGAAGTTATGATTAATAATATCAACGATGATGTTACTAAAAACGTTATTCAAAGAGTACGAGAAACATGCAATTATTTTAATGCTCAAATTACTTCAGGAGAGCTAGTGTTTCGTTCAATTGTAATGTCATTTGAAGGGATAGCAGAAAAGGACATTTCATTTACACACTACGTTTGTGGAACGATATGTGCACTAACTGTATTATTGTCAAGTGGAGTTAACACAGCAACAACTACTACCTATGAATTTGAAAGAAAAACATCAAAAGAGCTTATTATGGGGGGTTCACCTTTTGAGGTTGTAACTGGAAAAATCTTGGCTGGATCATTACAAACCTTAGTTGTTTTTAGTTTTATTTTACTACTTGCGTTTCTGATCTTTGGTTTTAAACCTGTTGGAAATCCATTTATTTTGATCTTGCTTATTCTATGGGGAACTCTTACTTTTTCAAGTTTAGGATTTCTATTTGCATCATTTATAAGGAAAGTAATACCTGCAGCTGTAGGAATTTTAATTCTTAATATTTTAGGTTGGTGGGTAGGAGGAGGATTAGTTCCTTCTGAGATAACAGTAGGTTCAATAAAAGGATTAGCTACTGTTTGGCCTGGAACTTATTTTTATCGTTCTTTTACAAATACAATTCTACTAGGTTGGGCTTTTACTCCAAATTTATGGGTTGACTTGTTAATAACAGGAATATTTGGTTTATGTATTTATGTTATTGCAGTAATTAAATTCATTCGAGAGGTGAAATCATGATTTTGATGAAGATATACGGAGAAATAATCAAAAGTCTGAAATCTTGGACAAGAAACAAAGTTTTAGTAGATATGGTTTTGGCTCCACCTATAATCTTAACTTTTATTTTCGTTCAATTCTTTACTATAACAGAAGGCAGCTATTTTGAGATTTTAATGGTTGATGAGGACACAATGAATCCAACTGAACAATGGACTGAGAGATTCCTTGAAGCTTTAGAATCACAAGAAGGTCCTGTCCCTTATTTTTCAGTTTTAAATATATCAAAAGAAAAAGCCGATAAATTATTCAATAGAAGAAAAACGTTTGTAATATTAACAATCAAAGAAGGTTTTGAACAGAATCTATCATTAAACAATCAAGTCACAATACAAGTTAAATACAACAACATTCATGAGGATTTATCAAAGAACATTCGTTTAGGTATAGAAGCTAGATTATACTATTTTAATGAGATTTACCAGCTAGAAACAGGTTCAAGACCAGGAATAAACATTGATTATAATCTTACTAATGAGATTGAATTAGCAAGACCAGATTATATGATGTCAGGTATTTTGGTATTTGTCATTCTTTATTTTACACTAATCACAGGGGGTACATTAGGATCAGAAGAAAAAGAACAAGGAAATTTCAAAGAGATAAAAATGTCAAAAAATGGTTTAGTTGCAGCTAAATTTGGTAAAATCATTGCTACAATGTTAATTGCATTACTGATGATGTTACTACTCATTTTATTAAATAGACTATTTTATGGCCCATATTTCCCTAATTTCACAAGCTTCTTAATATTCCTTGGAATATTTCTCTCTCTTGCCTTTATATTCAGTTCAATTGGAGTATTCTATGGAATGAAAGTTGGAGATTTTAGAGCAATTCCAGCTCCTTCAATAATAATAAGTATTACTTTGTGGGTTTTAGGAGGTGCAATCAACCCACTTGAGTTTTCTGCAGGATCTGAAATATTTAAATTCCTGCCTACTGCAGCTTCAGTAAGGATACTGACAGCTAAAGTGTTTGATAGAGGTACTCAATATCTTAAAGAATCTTGGTTAATACTAATTTGCTGGTTACTTGGTGCAATTCTACTAACTTCTATTTATGTTTTCATAAAATCTAGAAAAGAAAGTGATAGGAATCCGTGATAAAATAATATAAGAAGTAAATTAAATTTCTAGATGTTAAGATGATTACTGAAATAGTAAAAGATCACAAACACATTAATCTTACAACATTCAAAAAGGATGGTACGAGAATCTCCTGTCCTGTTTGGTTTGTTTTGCATGAAGGAAAATTGTTTCTAATGTCTGGAGTAGATTCTTGGAAAGTTAAAAGAATGAGAAGCAATCCTAATGTTGAATTTGCTCCTTCAAAATTTGGTGGTAAAGAAATAGGGAAGAGAGTTAAGGGAACTGTTAGATTCTTGGGAGGAGAAGAAGCAATAATCGCACAGAATCTTCTCAGAAAACGATACCCTATCATGTGGATTTTAGTAATTAAAATCAGAGATAGAGGAATGGAATACTTGTTCTTCGAGATAACACCTCAAGAGATAATATCATAATTGTCAAAAAGATAAAAAAATAATAAAAAGGATGGAGAATTAGCTACGATCTTTCTGGTTGTGGTTTTAATCCTAGTACTTCTCCATATCCATCTAGATCTAAGAAACCATGACCACTGACGTTAAAGAGTATAGTCTTTTTCTCATTGTTTTTCTTACACTTTATTGCTTCATCTATTGCACATGCAACACTGTAAGCTGATTCTGGTGCAGGTAAGAATCCTTCCGCTTGAACAAATTCTTTTGCTCTTTCGAAAACATATTTTTCATCTGAAGGATAAGCAATTGTATCTAAATGCCCAGTATGTCTTAGAAGACTCAATATAGGAGAACTCCCATGATATCTTAAACCATCTCCATATATTGGGACCATAGTCACCTGGTGACCAAGAGTATACATCTTCAGCATTGGAGTCATTTCAGCATGATCAGCAAAATCATACTTGTATTCTCCTTGTAAGTTAGGGGCAGCATCACTTTGTGCAGCTATAAATTGTATTTCTTTGTTCTTTGTTAGAACTTCACCCATCCAAGGTATAGCTGTTCCACCAAAGTTAGATCCACCACCAAGGCAGGATATAACAAGATCAGGATATTCTCCTGCAATTTCCATTTGTTTCATTGTTTCTAAACCAATTACGGTTTGATGTAAAAGCACATGATTCAGAACTGAACCTAGACAATAAACTGCTTTTGGATCTGTTTTTGCATCTTCTAATCCTTCTGAAATAGCAATTCCCAACGAACCATTGTGGTTAGGATCTTCAGCATGTAATTTTTTACCAAACTCAGTTTGATTACTTGGTGATGCATATACATTTGCACCAAACATCTGCATAAATTTCAACCTTTGAGGTTTCCATCTGTAAACAGCTCGAACCCAGAAAACAGTACAATCTAAACCTACAAGACTTGAAGCGTATGCTAAAGCATTTCCCCATTGTCCAGCACCTGTTTCTGTTGTAAGGCGCTCAAATCCTTGCTCTTTAGCATAATAAGCTTGTGCAAGAGCTGTATTTACTTTATGGCTTCCTGTTGGGCTATAGAATTCTGATTTGTAAAACAGTTTTGCAGGTGTTCCTAATTTCTTTTCGAGATTTCTAGCTCTATATAGAGGTCTAGGTCTTCCGGCTGCTAAGTAAAGCTCCTGGATTCCTTCAGGAATAGGTACCCATCTCTCTGTAGACATTTCTTGTTTTAGACATTCTCCAATCAACAAATTAGGGAGATCTCCTACTCTTGAATAACCTTCAGGAGGATCCATTGGAGGTGGTAAAGGTTCAGGCAAATCAGGAAGAATATTATACCATTTTGTTGGTAACTCATCAGCTTTTAGAATAATAGATCTATTTTCTGTCATTTTCAAAACCTTATTTTTTAATAATGGGTTCTACCACTAAACGATTATAAGTTTTCCGCAGAAATTTTAGA
>JBHLQZ010000163.1:0-4327 GCA_048883065.1 Candidatus Thorarchaeota archaeon
TAGGAGCTAAACTATTGGGATTGGATGTTGTGGAGGTAGATAAATAATGATACACAATATAATCATAACACACTCAAGTGGAATCCCTCTTTTTGCAAGATCTTTAATGTGTCATATAGGTATGGATTGTTTGAATCTTTCAAAGGATAGTACTTTTACAGATGAAACATTATTGAATTCAGCTTTAATGAGTGCAATGTTATTGTTTGATGAAGCTAATCCTCACCAATTTCACGAATTTCAATTAGAAAAAACTAAAGCGTTAACATATCCAGCAGAAAAAACCACTGTAATTCTCTACACAGATCCAAAGGATAATTTAGGTGAATATGAGAATAGATTGAAGTTGTTTTCAGATTTATTTAATAATAGATTTAAATTACTCCTAGACGATTTCAAAGGGAACATTGAGCCATTTACTGCTTTTGAGGAGGTTATTGCAAGAGAAGGTTTACTTGAAGAAGGTGAAAGATTTAGAAAGAATTGTATCGAATGCTTATACGATAAAGCTTGTGCTTTTCGAATATCGATAGGATCCCCAGAAAGAACATTCAAAGAGAGATTTGAGTCAATCACTCCTATTGGTTTGTTAAAGAAACTCCGATTAATAATGATTGGTATGTTTCAACCACGTTACATGAAAATTATTTACTAACTTTTTCTTTTATTTCTTAGATTTCTGAAGTAATAAGGTGATCTAAGTATTACTACTAACTTTGCTAATGGACTAACTAATCCAATTAGAAATTTCCTTGTTTTTATCCTTCTCTCAAATTCCTGTGCAAAGTCCTCTAAAGTAAATCTTTGATATTTAAGAAGTTCTTGTGAATCTTCAGTATATAACCAATCAAGATGAAACCAATCTTTATCGTTTTTGGGTACTCTAAAACACTCCCGAGGTACTGCACCCACTCCAAAAGATTCTAGTAATCTTGTGATGTATTCGCCAGATGTCATTCTACAAGAATCCCCTCCAGCTACATTCATAATTCTCTTATTCGCAAAAGCTTTAATTGCATTTACGCAAGCTAAACCAGCATCCCAAGTATGAATAGGTTCTATTCTTTGATCAAAAGGAACCTCAAACATTAAAGAAGGAATTTTCATTGGCATTCTCATTGAAGGAACAGCTGTTAATCTCAAAATCATCCAATCTGAAGAACTAGCTTGTAAAATCTTTTCCATATCCCATTTTTGGAAGGCGTAAATATCATGAGGTAATGGTTCTATTTTATCAGTTACTTTTCTTGGTGGATCTTCACCCATAGTTGATCCATATAAAGCAAGACTACTTGTAAAAAGTATCTTTGGTTTTTCTGACAGTTGCTCAACTGCATCAACTAAATTTTGCATTCCTCCAATATTAACCTCTTTTGCATATTCAGGATCTTTTTCAAAATCAGGTGGAATAACTGCACAAAGATGGATAACAAAATCAATTCCTCCCTGAACTATTTTCACAACATCCTCTAAGTTTCTAATATCTCCCCAAATTGTTTCAAATCTATTTGGGTATTTCTTTGACATATGTTTGTAAACTTTTTTTGTTCTTCTAGTTTTTTTATCAAAACATCTTACTTCATAATCGTGATTCATAAGTTCTTCGAGTGTGCTCTCACCAACGTTTCCAAAAGGTCCAGTTAGTAAAATCTTCATAACTTTGACCTTTTTAGCTTATATATAATATTTCCTTAAAAAAGAATTATTCGATTAAGCTTTTTGGATTTTTGTTGTTGGTTTTGGAAACATGAAATGAAAGGTGACATAAAGTATAGCTGCTAAAACAATTTCTGCACCAAACATGATCCAATAGCCAAAGAAACCTCCAATTAAAGCAAAACCATATGCTATTATTCCAACAAAAATGAAACCCATAATGTACTTAAGAATCTTATTTTTATTTTGAATTTCCTCTAAAACAAATTTATGTTTTAATTTTCCAAATGTAGCTACTTTGAAGAATAATCCCGCAATTCCTGCAATTGGAATTATTGGGAGATAAAGTAATCCAAATCGAAATAATGTCCAAAATTCAGGATATTTTATTATAAATAAAAACCAACTTAGATATGCTAGTAAAATAGTACCAAAGAAATAAGGTACTTTTGCTTTTATTTGATCTCGAACCACAATAGGTAATGAAGCTGTTATAGTCTCTCCTCCTGCTTCTATGTTTGTTAATCCAACAATTAACATGTAAGACGTCATGACAATATAGAATACTAATACAAGAAAGTTCCCTGATAAACCATAAGGTCCTATAGGTTCAAAATCAAATGGTACTATTGCACCATAGATTGGAATCATTATGGGTATAATTAAATACATTATACCTTGCATTTCTCTAGTGATTATTGATAAATCTCTTTTGAAAAATGCTTTAACTGGTGTTACTTTCTTTGCAACTATATCTTCTATTTCTAATTTCTTCTCTTCAATATCACGCAACTTAATATCAGTTGATGTTATTGATCTCAATGTTCGTAAAGCTCTAGAAAAAACAAAGATTGTTAATATTACAAACAGTATGAAACCAATCACTGAACCTATTACTACTAAAGGTGGGATCTCAAAAAAACCAATGACTGTTCCTGTTAATATATAACTACTAGAGAAAGGATAAGCAATGAAACTAAGTACTATGTTGATGATGTTTGCAGTTTGAGGTAACAAAAACTCTGATGTATATAATAGTGGGATTTTATCCATTGCTATTTGTATTAAATACATCGCTAACATTGATACAACTAGATAGAGAATCATAGTTCCTATTCTGATAATGTTATTCCTTTTACTACTACCTTCATGTTCTTCCATGACAACTGCTAATTTTCGACCAAGAATAACAGCAATACTTAGATAGAAAACGATGCTAACAAAAGAATGAATTATACTGAATAACACAAGAATTGTACAATTAACCATACTAATCTGTTCCCCTAAAAAGAAAAATATACTAACAATTGAACCTACAGGTAAAACAAGCGCTAAGATAATTAATTGGACATTCATGGATCTGAAAAAAGTAAACAAACCAAGTTTTTGAACATCCTTCTTGCCAAAAGGAAGAGTATTAACCCACTCATATGGTCCTCCTGACATTAAACCCCAAACGAAAGTTATTGAAAAAACCAGCAAGATAATAGGCTGAAAAAGCATAAAAGCACCAATTGAACCTCCTCCTACTAATGTTACCCATTCAATGCTTATACCAGATAATAATGATCCATAAATTTCCCCAAAAGATCTGAGAGGTATAATGAACAAAATTCCAATATAAATTGCTGACATGAATTTTAAAATCATATCTGGCATTCTAGCCATTTTATCCTTTTCAATCCGTTCTAAAAATCTTGCTTGATTACTACCAGCTGATTGAAGTTGAGAATGAAGCACTCCTTCTCTGTAAATTATCTTGGACAGTTTGTAAAGTTCAATGTTTTGCACTCTTCTCCCTCTATGTTTTATTATTCCTCATCATTTTTCGAAGATTATTAATTATATGGTTTACTGATTCATCTTGGTCTGTTAGTCTTAGGAAAATATCTTCAAGATCAGCACCAGCTTTGTTAGCCATTTTTGAAAGTTCTTCAATTGTTCCAATCGCTATTAATTTTCCGTGGTTAATAATTGCTATTCTATCACATACTTCTTCAGCGACTTCTAGAATGTGGGTTGAGAAAATTACAGATCCTCCTCGATCTGTGTGAAGCTCGATTATTTCCTTTACTACTTTTGCTGATTTTGCATCTAAACCCGTAAGAGGTTCATCCATTATTAACAAATCCGGATCATGAATTAGTGATGCGATTACTTGCATCTTTTGTTTGTTACCTCTTGATAATGTCGCTACAAGTTTATCATAATATTGCAAAGCTTCTAAACTATCAAAATAATATCTCAATTTATCTTGAGCTTCAGCTTCATTTAGCTTACGAATGGAGATTATGAAATCAAAAAGTTGTCTAGGAGTCATTGATTTGTAGATTAATGGTTCTTCTGAAACATAACCAATATTATTTTTAATTGTAATCTCATCTTTTCCTGGATCAAGTCCAAAAACTTTAATTTCACCGTGATCTGGTTCTAACAAGCCTAGTAGGAGTTTAACACATGTTGTCTTACCTGCGCCATTAGGTCCTAAGAGACCAAAAATTTCTCCTTTTTTAACTTCGAAAGTAACATCGTTTACTGCAGTAACTGGACCAAATGATTTTGTTAAATTATTAACCTTAACTATACTATTACCATTCCCTTCTTCAACATTTGATTCAATAAAATCAGCTTCCATATAATCTAATTTTTTTAATACTACTTCATCATTCAT
>JBHLQZ010000164.1:0-4302 GCA_048883065.1 Candidatus Thorarchaeota archaeon
TTCTAATGATGATACTTGATTTGTAAAATTACTCATCATTTCTGTCATCTTTGTTGATAATTCATCTTGTTCTTTAGTCAAGATAGTTTTTGATTCTTCCTTAACAGCATTTGATTGACTTGAAAATGAGTTCAATATATCATCAACATCTTTACTAAAAGTGTTTTCAAAACCAACTAGTTCTGTTTTATATTCCTCAAGTTGTTTACTTGTTAGAGCTTCATAAGCTTCTATCATTGATTGTTTTGAAGTATTAAAATTAGTCATTGCTACTTCATTAACATCTATCATTCCCTTTTCATATTCCGCTAGAACTGTCTGTATCTTAGCTATTTCGTCAACAAGATATTTATCCATTGTATCTGAAACACCTGAAAGTTCTGCTTGAATTCTTTGAACAGCATTAGTAACAAGTTGTCCTAGTTCATTTTTAATTCTATTAAAACTTTCAAAGATAGATTCCATGTTTTCTGTTAATTTATCACCATATTCTGCACGAAGATGCTCTATTGATTCTAACATGATATTTTCAGTTATGTTGACATTACTCTCAAGCTCCTTTTTCATGTCATCAATGTTTTTAGAAAATGATGAAATTTTGTTTTCTTTTATCTCTCCAACATTAGATTTAACACTAGTTATACTTTTTCTAAATGTGTTTACTTGATCATTAGCAAGACGTTCAAGATCTTGATTGTGAGAACTTAAAATCGAAGTTATGTTTTCTCCAAAGGTAGAAGAATAAGTATCAAATTTCGTCTTATAATCAGTTAACAGCGATATTATTGATTCTTTAAGATTTGAGATACTCTCTGTTGTTTTATTGAATTCTACTTGAATAGATTCATTTTGTGAACTTGTCCATTCTTCTATAAGATTCACATCTTCTGAAGTAGTTTTATTAATGACATTATCTAACGTTGTTTTATTTTCTTCGATTAAATTTCTAAGTTTCTCATTTAAAGTAATAAATTTATTTTGTATTAAGGTTGAAAGTGTTTGATAATATTGTTCTAATTCTTGCAGATTCTCTAATGATTCCTTGAAAGAAGTTATCTCACTTTCAAAATTTTCAATTTCTTTTCTTATCTTTTCTAAATCTTTTGTTACTCTCTCTGACATTTCCTCACCTACATTTCTTCTAATTCTTTTTCTATATTCTCTATAGATATGTCCTCAACCTCTGGAGGTTCAGGTTCTATTTCTTCAATTATGACCTCTTTTGTTTTTTCATATTTCATTGAGTTAAAGTAATTATGATGAATACTTTCCTCATCATACAAACTGATTGCCTTTTTACGTATTCTTTCAAAATTGCTCTCATCACCTACACTCGTATAGCAATCTAAACACCATTTGAGGTATCCTCTTACCGCATATTCACTTTTTTCTACAGGAAGAGATGCTGCTAATTTTTCAAATTGATCTGCTGCTCGTGTAAAGGATCTTTTAGCTTTCAATTCTTCTTCTACTGCATTATAATATGAAGCGGATTTTAAATAAAGGCGAGCTGCAAAATAATAATTTTTCTCTTCGAATTCTCGAGCAATTTTTTCACAAAATCCTCCTGCTTGTTCTAATTCATTTATATGTTCAAACTGTTCAGCGTTTATTATGGAAAAATCATAGGCTCTCTGAAACATTTCTTTTTGGATGCATAGGTTAGCAACAGTTTGGATTTTTGATGCTACTGCAAAATATGATAGTCGATCTCTAATTTTGAATGCCAATTGCTTTGCATTTTCAATAAATTGAGTTGATGGAGCTATATTATTTTCTAGATTCTCCAATGTCGAATCTAATTTTACCATCAATGTTGTTAGAGGACCGAATAGCTTTAATCGGAATTTTAGTGTTGATAATAATGATTCTTGAACTAACCTAGTGTTGTTTTCTCCTATCCATAGAAATCCTTTCTCTTCTAGTTGCTTCAAAGTAGCTAAATTAACATAAGCAGTCAATTGTTCAATTGGAAAGAGATTTTCATTATATGAAGCCATTTCGTATAGAGCTTCTTCTTCATCATCAGATAAATCAAATAAAGATTTTAGATCTCTTTCTACAAAATTATCTATACCTAAATCTGAGTTGATAAATACAACGCCCAAGTTTAAATCAAAGAATGTTCTCTGGCTGTTTGTCACTAAATCTAATACACCTTTGTTTATTAATTGAGGGGCTATTCGTCGAAGATAAATTTCTGTTTCTGATACAGTCAAAGGTTCAACTTTTAATAGACTTGAATAAGTAGTAAGATATTTTTCGTAGTCAAAATCAAATAGATATTCTTCATTAAATGTAAAAATTGTAAATATGTTAAAATCTCTCTGATTTATTTCTTTTATAATTGAAGCAAAAATAGGATAAAATTCATGAAAATCCAATAATTTGAAATAATGAATATTATCAAAGAAGAAATACAAAGATGTATCTGTTTCTTGCAGTTTCAAGTTAATTTTATCAAGATTCTCAATGAAACGATTCACGTAATATTCAGTATATGATTGACCTGAAGGTAGTTTCACTTGTTCTTTTAAAATGGGAAGATCATCTCCTAGTTTCTTTTTCCCTACTTTTTCAAGTAAAGATCTCCAATCAGGAGAGATTTCATCTATCTTATTTTTCCATTCTTGAAAAAACTTTGCGAGCGATTCTTCTTCAGGTATTAGATCTATGATTTGAGCTACATCCTTTCTTCCTGTTACTGTTGTAGATAGCTTCTGTAACAAAGAGCTTTTTCCAGTTCCTTCATTACCAATAATTAAGATTGAACTAGTTTGAGATTCTCCCTTCTTCTTTCTTTCAACTAGTTCACTGAAAGATTTTATGTGGTCTCTTAATCCATAAAAATCATTAGGTTGACAAGGTTGGAATAGCTTATTTATTTCTAGACTCATTATAATCCTCACACAATACTAATTCTGTAATATATTTTTTCTACTTATAAAAGATACGAATGTTTATTTTTGATAAAATTATCTATAATGCTTAAAAAAATGTCAAAAAGTAGAAAATTTTTAGTAATATCGTATGTCGAAAAAGATAAAAGGATTCAAATTATGAGATATATTAACTCAAATGCAGAGGTGAATGAATGACAATAGGTGAACATTTTGTTGTTTCCAACAAATTTGATAATCAAACAGTTGGAAGAAGACTATTTAGAAGAAGGGATCATCTTTGCGAAAAGGAGAATAATAGAGCTTGAAAATAATCTTCTTTTTATTCAAGACATGCTAAATCAGAGTTTACACATTATTTACAACCAGCTTAAAGATAAGCAAAAAGCAATTTTCTACATAACTTCAAAATTATTAAAAAAAGATACTATTTCAATTAACAAACTTTCAGAAAAGATTGCAGAAAAAATGAATTTATCTTTTTCAACTGCAAAATGGAATATAACTAGACTTAGAGATTTGGGACTGCTTGAAACAAATGGACAAAGAGGAAACATTAAAACAACAATTTCTTTAACTCATATTGGATTCTCGCTTTATTTAGCTCTCTCGCAAAGCAAAAAAAGAACCTTGTAAAAACAAAAACAATATATGAATTGAAAAACATCTTCAAAAATAGGTTAAAAAAATGAAGGAAAAGCTAATTAGCTACAAAAAATCAGGAGAAATACTATCAAAAACACTAGAACATGCAGTATCTATAACAAAACCTGGAAAAAAACTTCTAGACATTGCTGAAGAAGTAGAGGATTACATTCGAAGACATTCAGCTCAACCTGCTTTTCCTCTAAATATTTCTATTAATGAAATTGCGGCTCACTACTCACCTAAAATAGAAGATGATAAGACAATACCTGAAAAATCAATAGTTAAACTTGATGTTGGAGTTTCAGTAAAAGGATACTTAACTGATGCAGCAAGAACTGTTATTTTTGATAAAAAATGGAAAAAAATGAAAGATGCTGCAAAAGAAGCTTTTGATAGAGCAGTTATTAATATTAAACCTAATTCCAGTGTTTATAATGTTGGAGAAACTGTAGAAATTACATTGAAAAATCAAGGTTTCAAACCCATCGTAAATTTAAGTGGTCATCTTATGTTAAAATACTCACTCCATGGAGGAGTATCAATACCAAACTATAAAGTTCCAAAAAGAGCTAGAATGGATAATCATAAATTCATTCCAGGGAATGCTTATGCTATTGAACCATTTGCTACAACTGGTAATGGGAGAGTGTATGATGATGAAGAAGAAACCATATTTCGTCAATTTAGAAATTTAAAAGAAGGAACTATTCCTAGAAATATAGAAAGTATTTACAGACATATTAATGATAATTTT
>JBHLQZ010000165.1:0-4301 GCA_048883065.1 Candidatus Thorarchaeota archaeon
GCCAGAAAAATGATGAATGAAAAAAGTACTTTGCGTCAAAATCTAGGTTATATGATATTTACGGGAGAAAAATAAAAAATTTCTAGAAATTATTTTATTAGTTGATACTAAACAACACAAGTGAAGTATCATTTGTGTTTCCTATGCTAATTTAGTTTGAAATTTTCAGAATATCTTTAAATATACTAATTAAATTCATTTAGCTTGATAGAGAGGATTTCTATGGTTAGCAACCAACCAGCTGTTTATAGTGTTAAAAATTTTAAACAAAAAATGATAGATACTTCAAGAAGACTAGCTTATCTTCATACATTTTACCTCATGATCATCTTTGTTGCAATAGGATCGTTATTCATATCTTTTGCATATTTTGCCTTGTATTCCTGGTATGATTATAATGATCCAATTCCTAGGTTCTTTGAGTATGATTTATTTCCTGGATTAGGGATAACAATGGCTGTCTTAGCTGTTCCAGGTTTATTAGGAATGGCTTTCAGAGTAATTCTTCTTTTCAATCTTTCAACACATTTTGATGATATGAAACATGCATATCCGTTTTTAAAACCTAAGGTAGAGAAACTAAAAGGATTTCTTTTACTTGGTCCTGTTGGTGAAATTGTTGCAGTTTTTATCGTTCCTTTAGTTGGAAATTTAGTAGGTGCTGTAATAACTTTGTATAGTTACAATCTAATAAAAGAGATTTTCAATGACTTAAAGATGAATAACTTATACGAGGGAGAAGTGAGAAACGATCTCTTCTATTCATACCTCTCCTTAATTGTAATTTTCCCAGCTATATCAATCACAAGTTTGATATTGATTTGGTTGACCAATTTGAATATTTTACATTTTATATTAATAGGAATTACATTATTAGTTCTGATAGTTTCATTAGTTTGGCATTCGATAGCTTTCTTTAAATTTTCAAATGATACTAAACTATTAAAAGAACCTCCTCCAGTAATATACCCACAAGAACAATATGCAGCTTATCAACCAACCGCTCAACCTCAACCTCAACCTACTGGTGATTTTGTCCCTGCAAAAAAAGTATTAGATAGTGAAGTAACAGAACCAAAATTTTGTGTTAACTGCGGTTTTAAACTAGATACGAAAATGAGATTCTGTCCCGAATGTGGTGCTAATATAAAATGAAAAAATAAGGAAAATTTAAGAAGCAAGTGGCAAAGTAATTCTGAAATTAGTTCCTTTTCCCTCTTCTGTTGTAAAGCTAAT
This sequence comes from Candidatus Thorarchaeota archaeon, assembly GCA_048883065.1. Classification (GTDB taxonomy): domain Archaea; phylum Asgardarchaeota; class Heimdallarchaeia; order Heimdallarchaeales; family Heimdallarchaeaceae; genus UBA460. The sequence goes on from JBHLQZ010000165.1 coordinate 1,237, forward strand.
GGATCCATAATGCAAATTGATAATATCGTATACAAGTAGCAATCCTAATCCAGTTCCCTCTTCAATAGGTTTTGTAGTGACACTCTCTTTTCCTATTTTTTCAGCTATATCTTCTGGTATCCCAAATCCTGTGTCTTCTATTTCAATTGTAATTCCATTGCCTTCTTCAGTTATATATGTTCTAACTGTAATCTCACCATGATTTCCTAAAGCTTGTGTTGAATTAATTATGAGATTCATAAGAACATGAGAAATATCATTTTCTATCCCCCTAACATAAACAGGACTTTCAGTTTTGTAATCAAAATTAAGTTCTGTACAAAAAGAACGCCATCTACCTCTTGTCATTGCAACAGCTGTTTCAATAGCTTCATATATGTTAAAAACAGACATTTCACCTTTTCTTGTTACTCTTCGTAATCTTTTTGATACTTCACCAATTCTGTAACATCCCTCAATTACAGTATCTAATAGAGTATCTATTCTCTCATCCTCTAAGTTTTTTTCATCAATTGTCACTTTCAGCAGTTCTGCATTTCCAAGAACATATTGTAATGGATTATTGATATCATGACCAATACTTCCCGCTAACCTTCCTAGCATTACTGCTCTTTCTTGAGCTATCAATTGGTCCACTTTTTCCTCAACCATCTCTTCCAATTTATGTGCGTACTCCTTTAGTTGTTTTTCCATCTCGTTTCGTTTAGTTACATCTCTAACATGAGCAAGATATGCTTCAGGTTTGTTGTTTTCATCATACATCACAGTAACATTTGCTTCTTGAGCTTTTAGTTCACCTTTGTAACTAGTAATTTCAAATTCAAAATTATTATATCTTCCTTCTTTAAGCAATTCAGTTTGAATTCCTAATATTTTTTCTTTAATATCACCAGTCACATAATCAAGAACATTTTTACCAATCATTTCCTCTTCTCTCTCAAAATCGAAAAAAACCAGAGTTTGTTTATTTGCCATTAAAACATTGAAATCCAAATCTAATTTGAGAACAGCATCTGGAGAAATACTTAGAAGTTTTTTGTAGCTTTCAGTACTTTCACGTAAAGCCTCTTCTGTTTTCTTAATATCTGTAATATCCATCAAACTAACCAAGCTATTCATTGTTCCTGGTATCATAGAAACATTGTAAAGAAAATCTCTTTCTTCTCCATCCTTTCTTTTGAGTTTAATGTCTACTGTATTGGGTGCAGATTCAGGATTAACTCTTCTTGTTTGATGATATTTCACAATTCTTTCTAATTCTTCAGGAGGTAGATATTTAGTAAAACTATTTCCAATTACTTCTTCGTTTTTATAACCTGAAATTTCTTCAAATTGTGTATTCATTAAAGAAACTGTTGTATCTTCATCTACAATAATCATCGCAGAACCTGAATTTTCGAAAAGAGATTGATACCTTCTATGAGATTCTTTTAGTGATTCTTCCATTATTTTTTGTTCAGTAATATCTCTAAGAATTCCTTTATAACTTTCTATATTCCCTTTTTTATTATACATGACTGTCGCTGAAATTATACAATTTCTAATTGATCCATCTTTTCTCTTAAAATCAAATTCAAAACCACTAATAAATCCGTTTCTTTCTATATCTTCTATAAATTCCTTTCTATAACTAGCATCAGCATACAATTCAATTACGTTTATACTATGTAATTCTTTTTTAGTATAGCCAGATAAATCAACGAAGGCTTTATTACTTTCTACTATGACACCTTCTTTGGTAGTTACAAACATTGCATCAAGAGAATCTTCGAACATCAAACGATAAACATTATCAACTTCATAAGATGGTTTTTCTGTTTCTTTCATTACTTAAAACCAACCAAATGCTTTCATGTTATAATTCTTTAATTATAATTTATAACAATTTTTAAACTTCCAAAGCATATCCTTAGTTTAAGTTTCCTTTAGACTAATGTTTTTAAGTTTAATAAAGAATTACCAGATGAGAAGATGTCTACAATCCTGAATGAAAGTATTAAACCAATCATAAAGAAGCTATTAGAGGAAGCTTGGGATGTTAGAGACAAGGAAAAAATTCTGATAATAAGTGATTATCCTTCAGCTGAGGATTTCACGCAAAAACCTCTTGATTTAATGGAATCAATGGTATCTAGAAATATTTTAGCTAAGAAAATCTATGAGATAATTCAAAGTTTTGGAAGAAATCATGTTGAACTATACAATATGAAACCTACTTATGAACACTATAAGAATCCCGAAGATTCTGTGCTTAAAGAAAAAATAAACAATGTTGATATTGTATTAAGTCTTACAGAATATTCACTAACTGATGTTCCCATTGTTACAGAACCACTAGAAAAAGGACAACTGAGACATATTTCTGCTCCTTTGGTACCTGTAGATATCTTCTATCCTAATGGTCCTCTTGATGTTGATTACTATAAAATGGAAGAAATAACAACGAAACTTTTCTCTCTTGTTCAAGGTGCAAAGAAAGTAGAAGTTTTTGATGTAGCAGGTAGTCATTTAATACTTGAATTTCTAGAACCTATTGATTGGTTATGGGAAAGTGGTTTCGCAAATGAAAAAGGAATGTTTAGTAATCTTCCTGCTGGAGAAATAACTCTTATGTTGGATTATAATCAAAGAAACTGCTTAATCAGTGGTAATCTTCGTATCTTTCCAGGATGGATTGACGAATTAACACAACTTCTATCACTTTCATTTAATGATAATAGACTTGTTGATGTTGCAGGAGGAGGAAAAGCTGGGGAGTATCTTCAGGATCTAATAATAAATGAGAATGTACCGATTGTTCAACTTGGAATAGGAACAAATCCTAATGCAAAAGATCCATTATGTCCAACAGTAGCAGATAAATTTATAGGAATGGCTCATATCAGAATGCAACCAGATGAAAGAATAGACCATTATTATTTACCAATTTCTAAAATGAAAATTAATGATAAAGAGTATTCAAGACCTGAATTATTTGAATAACTAATTTATCTAATTTACTTATAAATTTCAGGGTTTACAACGTTTTGTGGGATTCTACCAAACAACACATCTTTTAGATTATT
>JBHLQZ010000166.1:0-4233 GCA_048883065.1 Candidatus Thorarchaeota archaeon
GAAAAAATAGAAATTTCCTGGCCAATTAGAAAAATTTATAATATAAAAAAATAGGAGCTATAAATGAGATTCATAAAAAAAAGATCAAAAACAGTAGGTCTTCCACCTGGTTCTCTTATCCATATCGGTGAAAAAAAGACTGAAAAGGTAAAAATTTCTATAATAAATTACACCATAGGAAAATTTGATGAAAAAGAAGTAAAAAATGTTGATGAGTGCTTTCCTTATATCAAAAAACCTTCAGTTACCTGGATTAATGTTGATGGTTTACATGATGTAGAAACAATTGAAAAACTTGGAAATTGTTTTAACATTCATCCTCTTGTCTTAGAAGATATAGTAAATACTGACCAACGTCCAAAAATGGAAGATTTCGAAAAATACATATTTTTTGTTTTAAAAATGCTTTATGTTGATAATAATACTAATATAGTTCATAGCGAACAAGTAAGTATTATTCTTGGTAGAAATTATGTTATATCCTTTCAAGAGATGATTGGTGATGTATTTAATGCAGTAAGAGAGCGAATTCGTAAAGGCAAGGGTCATATTCGTAAAATGGGATCTGATTACTTAACCCATGCTTTGATAGATGCAATAGTTGATAATTACTATGCAATTCTTGAAAAAATTGGTGAAAAAGTTGAGAGTATAGAACAAGATTTGGTTTCTAATCCAACTCCTGAAATCCTTCAGCAGATTTATAATTTAAAACAAGAGATGATTTATCTTCGTAAATCTGTTTGGCCACTTCGTGAAGTTATCAATAGTTTAATACGTGAAGAGTCAAAATTAATTAGTAAAGAAACTCATATTTATCTTCGAGACTTATATGATCATACAATACAAATAATTGATACAATTGAGACTTATCGGGATATGATTTCAGGTATGCTTGATATATATATGAGTAGCGTTAGTAACAAAATGAATGAAGTAATGAAAGTTCTTACAATTATTGCAACTATTTTTATACCTTTAACTTTTATTGCTGGTGTTTATGGTATGAATTTTCTTTATATGCCTGAAATTGCATGGAAATATAGTTATTTAGTTGTATGGATTGTAATGATAATAATCGCAATTCTGATGATGATTTACTTTAGAAAGAAAAAATGGATTTAGCTAAAGAGCACTAAAAAACTGAAAATTAATTAGAAACAATTTTATAGTAATTTTATTCATTCTATCTATGAAAGTCTATCGTATTATAGAAGGTGATTTATCTCTTCTTAAAGAACCTTTCAGATTCCTTAAAGGAGATGTTTATGTTATAGAAGCAGAAAAAACACTATGGATCTGGCTTGGTTCAAAATCATTTGTTGATGACAAATTTGTTGGCGTTTGGGGAGCTAAAGTACTACAAGAACAGAATAAAGATCTAAAAATAAAAACAGTTAATGAAAATGAAGAACCTGCTGATTTTAAGAATTTAGTGAAATTTGAAGTAATTGAAGGAGACACTCCAAGATTATTAAAGAAAGTGGAAAAGAGATTTGAAAAAGATTATCGTCTTCTAAGAATAAAACAAGATAAAAATGGAGAGATCACAACTTCTGAGATACCAATAGATTATAGTGGTTTTGATTCTAATGATGCATTTGTTCTTGATGCTTTTAATGAGATTTATGTTTGGTTAGGAAAAGATAGTCAAGTTAAAGAAAAATATGAAGCTGGAAAAATTACAAGAGCACTTGAGGTAGAGAGAAAAAGAATACCAATTGTTTACGTTATAGAACAAGAAGATGAACCTGCAGGATTTAGAGATTTGGTATATAAATTAGCATTAAGAGATGGAGTAATCGAATTACGAAAAACAGTTGATAAAGGAAAAATTGATACAAGAAGGAAAAGATGGTGGGAATTCTGGAAGTAATTTTTTGTATCTTAAGATTTTCTTAACAGAATTCTTAAATAAACATCCTTTTCTTCATTATTTTTTGTAAGTCCAGTTACATAAATAGTTTCAAAATCCCTGATTCCAGCTTCAACAAATGTATTATTTCTTTTCGCTTCTGTCATTTCTTTTTTATCAACTAACCAAAAACTTGGCAGTAATTCAGGGTCATAATTATATCCTCTTTGTTTTAGTATAGGATATAACATATCTAGAGTGGCAGATTTCGGAAGTTCTATTTCTTCAATTACTGGAGCATTTTCTCCACAAAGAAGACATTTCTTATTTGGAGGTTTCTCCAAGTAGAAGAATTTCCCAACAAGACCATTATAGATTAGATATTCAGGATTTACTACACCGAGTTCAATTCCTTTAAGATGATGCAGTAACTTAAGAGCTTCCTGTGTTTGAATAGATGCAATAACTGCATTTATTGAAATAACTGTTGGATCATGTTGATCAATCATTTTTACAGCTTCATCTATTGTAAATAAGCTAGTTTCTGGAAAATGTTCCTTAATTAAATCATTTGCATAATCTAGTGCAATTTTAACTTCTTCTATTTCAGTTGTATCTGGAGGTCTGTTATATTTTGATTCAAAGAATAATTGTCCTTTTAGAAGACAATGAGAACGCTTTCTTGGGATACCTACTAAAGTACATGCTGCTAAAGTTTCTCTCTCTCGTTCTCTCTGAGGATCGCATTGAAGGCATGAATTTACATTAGGTAAATAAGTATAAACATGCCCATAATATGTAGCTGTTCCTCCATCAATCATAGGTTTCTTAAACTGAACAGCACGTCTCATTAATTCGTTTCTAGCTGTTACTGAATCAAGTCCTGAAATGTACAAATCAGCTTTTGCGTAGATTTCTGGATTTACATCTTCTAAATTAGAATAATGCCAAAAGTATCTACTATGAGGATTTATTTTCTTTAAAGTTCGAGCTGCAACTTTGGATTTTGGTTCTCCCTCTTCAGCATCGTAAAACAATATCTGTCTATTAAGGTTGGAATGCTCAATTATATCCAAATCAATCAAATGTATAACTCCTACTCCTGCCATTGCCAAATTCTTAGCAACCTCTGTACCTAAACCTCCCACACCAACAATTAGAACTGTTGAATCCTTTAGTGCTTTTTGATTCCAGCCAGGCAAACGTAATTGTCTGTCAAATCTTACTCTTTCCTCAGCTGTTAAGACTTCGCTAAAAAAGTTTGATTTATCAATGGTATTGTTTTCCATCTTTCACACTCTTAGTATTTGTAAATTCGTTAATATTGAAACGAGCAATTGATAATCATATAAGTTTTTATTTTGTTTCTCTGAAAATATTAAAAAATAGGATAAAAAAGAGACTTTCATATTGTTATGTCTCTTTATTAAAAAATATTTTTTGTTTATCCTGCAGTTGAGACTGGTATTAGGAGCATTGTATCTCCATCTTCAACATCATAATCTGATAAGATATCATCAGGATCACATGTTCTGCCTGCGTGAGACAGATGAAATTCTTCTGGAGGAAGTCCAAATATTTGACTTACTGTATATTTGAGATCACTGATAGGTGTTTCAGTTGCAACAACAAGCTTCTCTTGTTTGGGAGTTGGACCAATTGTACTTTGGAAATATACACTTATTTTCTTTCCTGCAGGAGTTTTTGTTGAAGGAGTTTTAGAAACTATGGTTTCTTCGACCTCTTCTTCCTCTTCTTCATCAAACGATAATTCTTCAAATTCTTCGCTCATTTTTTTCAACCTTTTTAGATGTTAATTTATCGAGTTTTACTTATATAAATTGCTTTTTAAAAATTACTTTAGTTTCTCATTTGATAAATATTCCACTTTAATATTTTAAATATGAATTTATTACGCATAACTCAATATAAAAGCCTTTAATGGAAAAAGAGTATTTTTTTAACTATCAGAAATAATATATTTGATTAAAAACAAATTATAATAGGAATTTAGCATATTGATGTGAATTACAGATGGTTAAGAAGAAAAAAAGTAAAGTAAATTCGAAGATTCCTAAACAAAAAATACCATCTGATAAAATACCAAAAGCAAAAATTCCATCAGATAGACCTCCTAAACAGAAAATCAGAGAGGATTATATAGTTCCACCAAAAAAACAGAAGAAAAAAGTAGATCAGTCAATACCACCAAAATCAGATTTAAGAAGTTTTAGATCGGAAAAGAAAAGCCAAGCTATTCCTAAACAAAAAATTCCTAAATCAAAGATACCACAACAAGATGAATTCAAAAGCTCTAAGCCAATAAATTATATTCCCAAGGATTCACACACAAAGCAAAAGGAACCTATGGAAACTCG
>JBHLQZ010000167.1:0-4217 GCA_048883065.1 Candidatus Thorarchaeota archaeon
ATTGACTTACTTGAATTCCAATCATTTTGGAAAGGTTTTGTGCAGTCTGAGTAAAGATATCCCAAAGAGTATGAATATTATTCTTGTATAATTCAACAGCACTTTGGGGATTATCTGCAATTATATCAATGAAATAATAAAATGGTAAATCTAGATTTTTCTTTATCCTTGAAACTTGAAGGCTGTTTAATTTTGAAGTACTAACTATCAAATCTTCTGGAACATTCAAATGTGCTATTGTTGTATATCCGGATTTTGTTAATAATTTCCTTAAGTTTGTATCAAATAATCCAACTTTTTTAACATCATAGCTCTTCCTTTTTAATACTTCATTAACTAGTTGACTATTCATTTTGTTTTGAAGATTCCTAATTGTTGATTGCTCTTGCTCTGTAATATTTACACTTATTGCTTTTCTGATATCAGGTATTGAAATAAAGTCAATAACTTGGATGATTCCTGCATTTTGGAATTTACTAAGTAGTCTTGATTGGTCAATAAAAAGAAACATTGGAGCTCTCAATTTTCCCATGATATCTACAATTTCAGGTGCATAATCATTTGGATCCTTAGCTTCAACATATTCAAGTAAAATTCCAATTGATCTAATATCTTCTTTGCGAAGGAATGATAATAGTTCTTTATCTTTTACAAAAGAACTAAGTCTTTTCTGTTCTGAAGAAACCATTTTTTCTACTCTAGTTGAAGAAAGTTTTGGTAAAAGAGAAGCACAAACTGTCTCATATTCGGTTTCACTTAATGACTTGCAATATATCAAGAAATCAAAAACAGTTTGGAGTTTTAATTTAATCATTAGCTCATATATTTTTTTATCTTCTCTAATTGGAGGAAGAGCAAATAAATCGGTTTCTACCATACTTTTCAATGAATCTGAGGTTTTCCAAACGCTACTTGTTTTTGTTTTAGATTGTTTATTGAATACAAGTGCTTCTTCAATTGATAGGATAGATCCCTTTTGAAGAACAGAAATGTTACTACTTGATAACAAATCTTTTGGAATACTTGTAAGACTTCTTTCTGCATCTCTCAAAGATGATATAGAAATGTTTCTTAGATTGCGAAGGAATGTTGCATCAGCTATTTGATTCTTAACCTTATTATAATCCTCAAGCAATAATTCACTGATGTTTCTATAAGGAAGCTTTGAGATGACATCTATTTTAAATCTGTTTGGTAGAAGTAGAATTATAGATCTTTCTAGGTATTTTGAGAATGCATTATATTTCTTACTTATTTTGGAATGAAGTTTAGAAATTGTTTTCTTATAGAGTTCTGCATCATGTTTTTTTAATAATAAAAGATATTCTATAGTAGTATCGGACATCTCAAGTTTCTGGTCTTTTGCATCAAGTTCTAAAACCTGCATAAGAGGAATACCTTTATTGAAAATAAAATTAATAACGTTTTGAATATCATCTCTCTGTTTTTTAGTTACAACTATCTTATTTAGATTCATTGATAAGTATGCTAAATCCAGCATATTCAAAGAAAATTCTGCGTTAGAATCTAAATCTTTAAACCCAATCTTCTTGAATATTCTTATTTTATCTACCAAATAATTGGGAATCTTATCCAATTTTACATTTTTATTAAAGAGATCAGAATAATACTTTATGTTTCTTTGATTAAGAGTTACAACATCCTTTTTTGAGAATATCTTACTTTCTTTAATTATTGGGTGATTTCCGAAATTATTAGGTGTCAACGAGTACCTAATTTTATCAGTTTCTGCTTGCTTTAAGGATAATACTGATGCTAGTTCTTTAGTAGTAATTAAGTAGAATTCCTCTATATTTTTCACATAACTCTGTATGTTCTTCCAACTTTTAATTGTAACATCTGGAAGGAGGAGGAGCTCGATAGGTTGTTCTAGTATTCTTTTAATTTTATTTGCTAAGGATTTAGAGAATGTGAAAGTTTCTTTGTTTAAGGCATAAATTAAATCATCCATTGTTGAATAGTGTTTTTGAATTTCTTTCTTTGTTTCAGTATCAAATATTTTCACTTTATTTAGTTGAACTTTCTTTTTAACATCCGATTCAATTTTCTTATAGGATAATGAAGAAGTAGTTTCAATTATTTTCTCTTTTAGTTTAGCTGGAGATAAGATCATCCATGATGAAATTGGTTTTATGATGAAATCTCCAATTGTGAATATTTTCCTATCCTCTAATATCTGTAAATCTGCTTTAGTTAGAACAGCAAGAGATGATATGGGATTAGAGAAGGTTTGTTTTATTTGATGACCTAAGTCTGTTAAGGAATCTTCATTTTGATATATTGCTGTTATTAAATCTAATATACTCTTAATATCAGATGTTTTTATTTTCTTTGAGAACAAATCATTAACATCGTTATCCTCTATGTATTGATCTTTAGAGATGTGATTTGTAATTATGCCTTCTTTTGATGCAACATAGTCGTTTAGATAATCAACAATAGAAGATTTCTCTGCAGGATCACTTACATTCATCAAATCTCTAAAAGTAATAATACCTAAGTCTAGAAAATCTGTCTTGATTTCATTAAGATTCTTTTGATTTACTTTGGGATAATAAAGAATTGATGTGCAATATACTTCTTTTGCTCTGTTTTGTATCTGTTTGATTTTTTTCTCAGAAATCAACCAATCATAAATTGTGTTGTTCATTAAATCCTCAAGACTGTACATGCCTATAGATTTCAGATAATCTCTATCTTGAGTAGATAAAAAGAAAAGTTCTTTCAGGTCTTGTTCAGCAATTGAATCTATTCGTTGTGCTATTACATCTACTTTGAAATTTTTAATGGTGTTTTGGATACTTGTAACTTTTACCTTAGAATTAGAAGCTATTACTTTAGGAGATAAATAAAAGATATCAGCAATAATATTTACTCCAGCTGATTTCATTTTTTCTAAATCTTTAGGTTCAAAATCAAGAAATCGGAGATTTGCGAATAAATAAGGAGCAACTTTATTGAAGATAGCTTCATCATCTTTAAACGTTGGAGAAGTTAGGATTGATTTATAGGAAGAATACCCCTTACTTGATAAATCTACTTCTAATTCCGATAGAGGTTCTGTAAATTTGTCTTCTTTTATACTCTTAATTAATGAAAGAGAAAGAATGATTTCATCTTGAATATTCTTTGGTAATTTATCTATGAATATCAAATGTTCTATTATAGTAGTAAATCCTTTTTCATAACAGTAATCTAAAGATTCTTTTGTTATTGAAGATAAATAACTGATATTATTAGATAATTGATTTCTATATTCATCAACCTCTGTTCCTTTTATGTTGCTGTTAGTTATAATGTAGTCAACTGGAACAAAGAAGAGATGTTCAACTGTAGATATGCCTACTTGAAGAAGAGAAGTTGAAGTTTTCTTAGCTAATCCAAGTGATTCAATTGAGATACCAAATTTGTCAATTTTCTTTAAGTTATTAACAAGATATTCTGGTTCTTCTTTTTGTTTTGAAATCAACTTATTAATACTCGCCGGCCAATTCTTTTGAGGAATAGCCAATAAATCATTATATGTTGTTACTTTACTGTTTAATAATTCTTTAATTTCAGTATCTTTCAGTTTCAAGGATTTTCCAATTAGTGTTATTGGCGTTAATAAAATAGAAATAAGTTTTACAAGATTTTTCTTTTCCTCAATAGGTATAGATATTAGATCAAGATTGAGTTCTGATGCTTGAACTAGAGAAACGCAACCATATTCAGAAAGTATCTTTTTAGTTTCTTTTGATATTTCAGGGAACAAGCTTAGATCAAGACCCATTAATTTTACATTCTCTTCCAAGGACTTAATGTCGATTGTTGTTTTGATGGTATTGATCTTATCTTCTGTGACATTAATTAATTTAGCTAGTAGAGGAGTTGGAATTAGAAGGAACTGGTAAAGATTTCGAATACCATTATTATTTAATTTCTCTAATTGTTTTGTAGTTAAATTCCCCAAGTATGATAATGGAATGCTTTTGAGAGATAGAAGTATAGGACATACATCAGCAAGTAAATCTCTCTTTTCCACTATTTTACTATCAAGTGATAGAAGTTCATCTAAATAGATTATTTTTTCATCTTTTAGTTTCTTAACAAGTTTTGGTTCTGAAACAATTTTAACATCTGAGAGTTTTAAAGCCCATTCAGGGGGAGCTATTTGTATAATAGTTTTATTGAGAACTTCAACAATTTTTGAATGT
>JBHLQZ010000168.1:0-4205 GCA_048883065.1 Candidatus Thorarchaeota archaeon
ACTTACTGCAATATCTCTTGAGGTTGAGGCTTCTGAAAAGCTTCTGTAAATCCATTAACTTCATCTATTGCCTTCTGTATAGAAATCCCATCTTTCATAGACATACTATCAAATTCTTCTTCTGTCACTCCAGCAGATGTTTTAAATAAAAACAAAGCTACTTGTCTCTTATCTTGAGTAGCATGCTCTATAAATTCTTTATACTTTATTTCCTTAACAGTAAACTCTTTTCCAGTTGAAACCTTTACTATTTTTTCCATTTTTTAGACCTCCTTTCAACAATTACCAAGCATTATACTTTGTAGTATCATCATATGCTACAGGATAACAATGACTTGGGACAAATGTAAATGTTTGTTCTTGAACTCCTTCTAATGGTGAAGGTACAGTCATTTCCGTCATCTTACAACCACTCATAACTATACACAAACTTCCTGCAGCAGCTTCAAACTTCAACATTGAGTTAAATGTGCTACCAGCTATATAATAACTATCATAGAAAGTTCTCGCATTTCCTTCATCCATAACACATGTTGCTGTAACTTCATAGTCCCTATTCATAGGTAGTAATTCATGAGAAACTCTTGAACCATTTAAGTAATTTCCTCTTTCAAGGTTATTATTAACTACAAATGTTCCTTCTCTAAGATTACTTACTAATGTTCCTGACGGAACTTGTAATTGAGCATTATTAAATACATATGGTGCTGTAGTTGTAGCCGCTAATGCTGTTACTGCACCAGAGCTCATAGTCTCGCTTTGTGCAATATAATCAATATCACAGCTAACGAGCTCACCTTGTGTATAATTAATTGTATAACTATCAACCATTCCACCAATTATAGTCCTTATGAAATTTTCTCCAGGTGTTCCTAAATTCTTGGAGTCTTCAATTGTAAAGTGATACAATGGTTCACTACCTATCTGTGTTACGTTATCCGAGTTATTTTCAGTAAAAATGTGGCTTCCTGTCAAATCTTGAATACTTCCAATAGCAAAACCTAAAAACTTCCAATCTTGTGGAAGATAAGATATAGTACCATTAAACTCCTTCATACCATTAGCGAAATCATCAACATTTCTATCTGTTGAACCCTGATAACGAATTGGTATTACGTTCATAGAGGGCGTTGCATCGTGGTTTTGAACAAGTCCTATCCATTGTCTATTTCCTGATGTAAAACCATAAGTCCCTGACTCATATTGAAAACATGTTCTACCTTGGTCTGTCATATATTTCATTCTCTTATTTTATATCCTCCTTTCAATTTATTATGATAAGGAAGCGATATTCGCATACCTTACTTCTCACTCCTGCCTCCCCAGGTTCATCTACATTAACTGCAGACATTAAAGTGAAATCATGAAGATTACTATCTGATAATCCTGTTCCTACGTCTAATTGATTTTGTCGTAAATAATTATATACGTCTTGTGTTAATTCATCTCTCTCCACAACATTTCTCGCCCATACTCTAACTTCAATATCAATAGTAATTAATGTACTCTCACTTGCCATTCCTAATCTTGAAGGCTGAATAATACCTCTATCTGTAACAGTAATTATAGGATAAGTGACAGCACGCTTAGGATAAGAGGTTAAACAAAACTTTTCATTTGCAGGCCTAGTAGAAGCAAGAGGGTCTGTAATATTGGTTCTTAATTTATCTCTAACTAAGTTAATTGTGTCTGATAAAAATGTTGCACTACTTACTGATGTTATTGCCATTCTGTATCCTCGCTTGGATATTATAAATTAATCTCGCTTGATTAATATAAAAATAGAATTAATTATTATTTAAAAAATATATATTATAAATTATATAATTATTCAATTTTCTTTAATTCTATTACAATAAATTCTCTCACTTTTTTCTCATTTCTTTTAGAGGAATTACGAAAGTGAGAACGAGCTGGCATTCTTGAAGTTCCATACTCTAGAAATTTTGCATATTCAACATTACTTTCTATCGTAGCGGATAAGGGAGTATTCTGAACTACTCTAACACTATTAAGAAATCTTCCTGTATCTACGCTTCTTGGTTCAGCTCGTTGTCCTGCAATTGATTGTTGAACCTCTCCTTGAACATAAAAACCAGCTTTCATAACTGCTGCATTTGCTAATGCAAGGGCTTCCTTACCTTTAGTCTTTAAAAATACCTTTGCACTTTCAAGTCCTAGAACTTGGATAGAAAAAGACATTTTATTCTCCCATTAAAGAACCATTTGGAAGGTATCTTATATATAATTTTTTTAAAATATCAGCATCACTTACTTTCCATTTTGTAACACCTTCACCTAATAAACTATATTCACAGCCAGACATGTTTGAATAACTACCTAAACCTACTTTTATTGTACCTGATGTAGAGATGGTTCCATCAATATATAGCTTGGTGTCACTCATTAATATTTTTCCTTGCTCTAATAATACAGCATCACTACTGCCTCTAGTATTACTTATAGGAAGTATTACACCAGATATCCACAGGTCATCTCCAGATTGAGACAAAGTTACATCATCATCATAATAACTTCCCGCACCATAACTAACATCATAATACTTAATTCTGACTTTCTGACCTAATTTTAATGCTTCACTAACACCTGTTTGGAAGTCAGACACGATTGTCATTCTAACCCCCAAGAAAAATTATTTTACCAACAGCTACGGAAACAATGCCTGCCAAATACCACATTATCCTTTTCATCCAAGTAACATCACTTTCTATTTTAGATAGCCTATGGTTTAGTGCAACACAGAACTCTTCAAATCCCTTTTTTGTAAATTGTATATCAAGTGTACTATTCATTTTTAACTCCAAGTTTGATAATAAGACATCTTCTGTCCTATATCTTGCAATAATTTAATTCCTTTCCTTTCAAAATCCTTTGATGTTCCTTCATTCATTCCTTTCATTATAGATAATTCTCCAACCTTAACTGATTTTGTTCCTATTCCCTGTGATTCCATTAATCCTAAGACATTAGAAATAGTTAGGAATATAACACCTGGTTGATATGATTCTCCAATAGAAGCAACATCTAAGTCGTTTCCAGTAATATTTTCTGCTGTATGAACAGATTGATTAACTAACAAAGGCAAAGTGCCACTAATACTAGCTGGAATATTACTAACTAAGTTACAAACTACACTTCCTATTTCAACGTTCGTTAGACTTGCCATTTTACTTGTTACCTTTAGAACTGAACTTAGATATATCCAATTCTAAATGCTGCTCCAGACTTGCTTTTTCCTAAATCACTTCCAATAAGATGGAATATACCACTCATTGGAATAAGTCCATATAAACCAGATGCTGATAAATCTACATCTGTTGTTGTTACTAATGAACCTCTTGGAAAAACTGTAAAGTCAGTGCTTGTGTCTCTTGTAATTGTACCCCAAACCTGTGTTTCAACTGCACCAGAAGTCTTTAAAAATATACTTCCCCCAGCTATGAAGTTTCCGTGTTGATATTCTATCGCATATAACAAACCATTTAACGGATAGTGAGTATAACTTTCAAAGTTACCACCACTAATAGCTCCACCAGTATTTGCTGCTGTTAGACTACCAATCGGAAACTCATATGCTTTTACCAGGTTGTTGTTATTTACAGAGACAACTGCTTGTGAACCAGCTTGTCTTGCTTTAAACTTAGCAAATTCTTTATCTCTTAAACTAATTGGATTGTATACCATTTTTCCTTTTAATTTTTGTATTTTATATGACGAAGGCGGTCCTCACGTCATAGGACATGTAAAAAATTTACATTCCTACAGCAATCCAATCAATAACTGTATTTGAACCTGCATATATCCAGCAACCAGATGCTCTTCTATCTCCGCTAACACAAGGTACCAAACCGCTTAAATCAGTTACTTGATACAAATACGGCTTTGTAAGTGTTCTTGGTGATAATGTCATAAACCAATTAGCATTTGCAAAATTTGTCGCAAAGGTAATTAATCCTGAATTATCTGTTGGTCCAATTAAAACACTTCCAGCTTTAACTTTATAACCTGCTAGTACTGTTGCATTTTCAATCTCTACTGGTCTAATTATTCCAGTATGGTCACTAATTTGTGAACCTACAAAAGTTCCTACAACGCTTCCTGTTCCAGATGTTACAAAATTACCATGTGCTGTGAGATTACTTTCTGTCTGTATACTTCCAGTAATCCAAATAGCTGCATCTTTA
>JBHLQZ010000169.1:0-4195 GCA_048883065.1 Candidatus Thorarchaeota archaeon
CTCTTAAAAAGTATAGAACAAAACTAAATTTTGGTGTTATTATGGATTATAAAGCTCCCCCCCCAATGACCAAAGAGGAAATTTATGAGTTTATAAAAGAAATGAAAATAGCAAGGCTTTGTAGTTTGAATAAAAATAGTACAATTCATTCAGTTCCTGTTTGGTATTTTCTTGAAGGTGATAATATAATTATTTTCTCTCCTGAAAATTGTCAAAAATCTGTTAATATGAAGAGAAATAACAATGTTACAGTTATGATAGATAATCAAGAACAACAAACAAAAGGAGTTATAGTTTATGGAGAAGCAGAAATAGGTTCTGAAGGTACTGATGAGGAAGCATTGACTCTGTTTAGAAGATATTTCGACGAAGATACGGCTCAAAAGGTTTTAGTTAACTCAAAAAAACTAACTAAATGGATAAAACATACTATCAAACCTACTAAATTTGCTTCTTTTGATTATCACAAAGATACAGTATATAGAGAAACTATGTTTGGAGAATCATAACTAATATTTTTTTCCCCTTAGGTCTTTCCATTTTTTCCACTTCAAATCTATTATATCTAGTACTTATGACTTACTTTCGAATATCGCAGGTTTTTACAGTTTTTTAAGGGAGAAAAATCAATTTCTGTAAATTCATTCCCATGAAGTTTTAGCTTCTCTAGTTTTAAACAGGAACCTAATGGAGATAAATCGCAATCTTTCAAATTATTATTATCCAATTCTAGAGTTTGAAGATTTACACAATTCTTTAATGGATAAAGATCTATTTTCGAAAGTTTATTAGAATTTATCAGCAGTTTTTTCAGATTTGTGTTTTTTACTAATGGATTAAGATCTAATTCAGATAATCTATTAGCATTTAGGATTAAACTTTCTAGATTTGGATTATTTTCTAGAGGAGAAAGATCTATTTCTTTAAACTTATTTGCTGATAGATGCAATTCTATAATTTTTATATTTTTCAAAGGAGACAAATCAATATTTGATAAATTACCTAAATTATTTAATTTCAAATATTCTAATCCCTCACAATTTCTCAGAGGAGAAAGATCAATATAATCAATTTTGTTATATGAAAGATTTAATCTTTGTAATGTAACTACATGTTCTAATGGAATTAAATCTATATCAGGAAGCTTATTAAAAGATAAATTCAAACTTCGTAGATTTTTGCTTTTAGAAATTTCTCCAAGATAGATACCAATTAAATTCTTTCTAGTTAAAACAACTTCTTCTGTTTCATCATCTATGCATTTAGTTATTTCTTCTCCATCAACATTTATTCCCTCAATAACTATTAGTTCCATCATTAGCTATCCTTATCTTTTCTTGTAGTATCAATTTTTTTAGCAAAAATCCAATAATGTTCTTCTTCCCCTCTTTCTAGCAATGCATCATAGATTATCTCAAAACCAATTTGCTCAAGCATTTGAAGTGTTTTTTCTGAACTATAACTACTCCAAAAAATCTCCGCTCCCAAGTAATCATCAGTTTCTTCCGATTCATTATAATTAGTACAGAAAAATAAAATTCCGCCTGTTTTTAACATTCTATGTAAATCTTGAAATAATTTCTCATGTTTTTCTCTAGATACGTGAAATATTGCATATAAGGAAACAATACCATCAAAAGAATTATCTGGAAATGTAAGCTTAGTCATATCTGCTTCAATAAACTCAGCTTCTGGAACATTCTTTTTTGCTATTTCTAACATACTAACTGAAATATCTACACCTATTACTGAATATCCCTTTTCAACCATGTATCTTGCTCCATAACCAGTACCACAACCAACATCTAATATCTTCCCTTCTTTTGGGAGAAGCTCAATAAAATAATCTAATTCCTTCTTATTATTGAAAATGTCTCTTTCCTCATGATATCTCGAAGCAATTTTATTGTAACCATCTTTATTTATTGAATCTCTTCCCAATTTATTCACTACAGTTTTTTAATTAAAAAAATTAAAAACCTTTTAATTCTTTTTCATCACTAACATGATTAAACCTGTTAATACGATTATAGCATCAAATACTTTAGGCATTACATTGATATAAACTTTTTAAACAAGCTCAAAAAACAAATCTTTATGTCAAACTCAGAATCTAATTTTGAGGTTTTTTCCTATCGTTGGGTTGTTTTAATTACTTTTATTTTAGTCGTAATTATGACACAGGTAATTTGGATAACTTTTGCTCCAATAACTGGTGAAACAGCTCTTGATTTCTTTGGAAGTAGTGATAAAACTAATCCAATTCTTCTCCTTTCAATGGTTTTTATGATTGCATATGTTCCAATGAACTATCCAGCTTGTCGAGGAATTGATAAATTTGGTTTAAAATGGGGAACAGGAATAGGTGTAATTTTAACTGGAGTTTTTGGTCTTCTAAGAGCAGTCTCAATCAATTATGCCCCAGTTTTGATTTTTCAAATAGGATGTGCAATAGGACAACCTTTTGTTCTTAATTCCTTTACAAAAATTGCTACAAATTGGTTCCCTGAAAAAGAAAAGACTCTAGCTACTGGTTTAGGAACTTTAGCTGTTTTGCTGGGACCAGTCATATGTATGATGGTAACACCTGCCCTTTATGTAGCTTTGGGACTTCAAAATACATTATATATTTATGGAGGAATAGCTATGTTCTTCATGGTATTATACCTTATTCTTGTGAGAGATAAACCACCTTCTCCCCCAAATGCTTATAGTGATAAAACTAAGGTTTTTGAAACAAAAGGAACACGAGATTTATTCAAGAAAAGAGATTTTAATTTCCTTTTCATCTTAATGTTTATAGGAATTGGTGTCTTCAATGCTATAAGCTCTGGTGTAGATCTGTTATTTGATGATGTTCAAAATTTACATGGAATTGCTAAAATAGACGCTATAGGTTATATTGGAGGTATAATGATTCTAGGTGGTATTCTTGGTGCAGTCATTCTCTCTACACTTTCTGATAAATTTAGAAAACGTAAACTCTTTCTCATACTAGCTGTAGTACCAAGCATTGGCCTATCTTTATTATTCTTCTTCATAAAAGATTTCATTGGTTTAATGATAATAGCTTTTATATTTGGTTTTCTACTGATATCAGCTCTTCCAGTAGGTTTAACTTTCGCTGCAGAGATCACATATCCAATACCTGAAGAGACTTCTAATGGATGGCTAATGTGGAGTGGTCAAATTAGTGGTATATTCCTTATATTAGCTGTGATGTTTATTTCAGCTGTTGATTACAATTTCATCATATATGTTGTACTTTTCGCTATCGGATCTGTATTGGTTTTCTTAATGAAAGACTTAGATGCTTATGAATTAAAATCATAATCATCCAATCTCATTTTTTTCAATAAATTAATTTACTTGGTTTATATATTTTATATGTGATAATAGAAGATAAAAAACTTAGAAATGAATATCAGATTTTTGATAGTAGATTCTCTGCAGGACAAATGTTGTTGGAGTTTATCGAGGAAAAAATAGATCTAATCTTAGCTATTCCAAATGGTGGAGTTCCTGTATCTGAACCTCTTGTAGAATTTCTTAATCCAAAAGAGTACAATTTATTATTAATTAGAAAGGTTCATGTACCATGGACTCAAGAAGCAGGAATGGGAGCTATTACTCCTGATGGTAATGTTTTCTTCAATCAACAGCTTATTGAGTCATACAATATTGAAGAAAAAGCTATTGAAAGAAAAGTAAATGATGCTTTAATTGCTATAGAAGAGAGAAAGAAAGATTATGATCTTGAAGATTATGAAGTTGAAAACAAACATATACTTCTTACTGACGATGGAATAGCTTCAGGTTTTTCTATGATTGCAGGAGCAACTTGGTTAAAAGAAAAAGGAGCAAGATCTGTTACAATTGCCGTACCAACAGCTCCATTAGATTCTATTAGAAAAATTGAGGAATTAGTTGACAAAATTATATGTTTAAATGTAAGGACACGATATCCTTTTGCTGTAGCAGATGCGTACAAAAACTGGTATGATGTACCTATACAAGAAGTAAAACAGATACTAAAGAGAATTAATGTTTTCTTTTCTTAATATTTTTGTTAGTAAATAATGAAACAACAAAAATAACAGGGAGTATAATTGCTAACTGAAAACCTGAAGTTCTTGTAATAGGAGGTGTTTCAGAAATAATAAGCTCTATTTCTTTTATGGTTTGGTGCCTACTT
>JBHLQZ010000170.1:0-4192 GCA_048883065.1 Candidatus Thorarchaeota archaeon
TCAGGGAAAAAGTACATAATCTATTTAAGAAATCAATGTACCCTATTTCTGCATGTAGTTTATTAAGTAAATCATGTTGTAAGAGTTCGAAAATGAATTTTCTTTGTTTAGCTGAATCAACCAAATCTTGTATATCTCTACAAATAAGAACAATATAACTAAAATTTTCTGTTCTTACGAGAGTAGAAGATAAGTGAAAAGAAATCTCCTTTTTGTCATTATTAATAAAAGTGAAAAACTGCATTTCAGTACCTTTCTGAATAGTTTTTTCTAGAAAATCTCCGATATCGTTTTTCTCTTTCACATAGTATCTGATATTTCCTTGCATTATGTTTTGTAATGTTTCTCCTAAGGTTCGACATGTCTGGATATTAGCATCTAAAATAATTCCTTCTTCATTAAGAAGAAAAATCATATCCATACTATTCTGAAATATAACATCAAAAGTTTCTTTAAATAAATTCATCTCATCTGTAGCATTCAATTATTTACGTCAGCTCCATAACATAAGACATTGGAATATCACAATAAAAGCATTTCGAAGAAATTGAATTCTAAGATTTAATACCATACATCCTTTAATCCTAACCAGTATGCAGGAATATTTAATATGAAATGTAATAGAGGAGCAATTATAATTGAAGTAACGAAATAAAACCATAGATTGATTTCTGTCCAGATGAAGGGAAATGAGAAGACAAATCCTGTAACCATCCAGCTACCTTGATCATAGAGAGGAAATGCACCACCTGATTTAATTCCAACTCTTCTTTTAATAAAAGATCCCATAAGATCAGCAAAATGGTCCCCAATACTCATGAAAAATCCTATGAACCATGGATAAGCAGTAAAGATTCCATGTTGTTTATATGCGACATACCAAACAATAATACCTGTTATGACACCAAAGATAATACCAAAGATTATCCCTCTCCATGTTTTATGGTCTCCAAATATTCTTTTACCGTCTTTCATAGATTTACCAAAGTCAACAGGAATATCTAAAAAAGGAACAAATTTGCTAATATTCGCAAAAGAATTACAAGCATAAACAGGAGCACTGAAAACTAAAGAGTAGAAAACCATCAAAAAGAAGGTTCCAGCATCCATAGGAAAAGCAAATGCTTCCATAGATAGTTGAAATAGTGTTATAAATTAAAACATTTCGTATTATATTTTCATTAAATATTCTCTGTTTCTTCAGAAACATTAATATTTACTCTTGAAAGATTAGCGTTATAGTTATTCATAGGGGTTCTCCTGGTGACATTAACTACATCTGGAAGAAAGAAGATTGATTATGAATGCAATCGTTGTAGGAAAACAAGGATTCTTTACGTTTTACCTGCTCTACATCATAGAGTAGATGAGAAAGGATATGTTGAATATGTAGATGTTCATGTATGTCGTGATGATAGGTTAACTGCTAATATTCTCTATGTAGATAGTTCCATGATTGTAAGATCTCAAGTTCCAGTAAAAGTAGGAGATGAGATGTCAACCTCTGAGATTAAGGATTTGGAAATCCCTGTTCCTAAGAAAATTGATTTCAAAGAAGCAGCTATTACTCCAATAAAAGAGTTCAGGTATAAAAACATCAAAAAAATGGATATCAGTGACAGATTAAGACAAACTAAATTTACTCTGAAGAAGAAGGGTGACGGTATAATTTTGGATGTAAGTTCTGAGTTACAATTTATTGATCTTGAATCAATTATTTCAAAAGGTACTGATAAAGAAGTTGCTGAAGATTGGTTTAAACAAGTAGCTTCAATACTTGAAGCAATTGTTTTACTGGATGAGGAGATGTTATCATATCTTATTGCTTATCTGGATCCAAAATTAACAGAACCCCCAACAGGTGAAAGTATAATAGAAATTGATTTAATATTACACGCTAAAAGTTCTTTTCCAGTCGCATCACTGAAATCCTATGCAACATTTAGAAGACAATGGCCAAAAATTAAAGATGATTTCGAAGGAAAAGAGTTTTCAACATATGAAAAATTATTAACCTACTGTATTGATAATGATTATAAAACACTTCTAGATATTTATTTTAAATCAATGGATAAAATGAGTTTCTCAAGGTATATCGACATGATAGAAGATTTAGCTATGCTTGGTTTACTGAATATCAGAAAAACAGAATTTTTCACAGCCAACAATGATTGATTGAGATAAACCTTTAAATGATAATTTTTAGAAATATTCAATGAAACTCTTAGCTGATAAATTGCTTTTTTTTCAAGAATCAGTTATCAGAGAAATGACTAGAAAAGCAATTGAAAACGATGCTATTAACTTATCTCAAGGGATGCCTGATTTTTCCCCCCCTAAAGAGTTGATAGAGGGTATTAAAAATGCGATCCAACAGGAAGAACACCAATATTCAGTCACATATGGTCGTTCAGATCTTAGAACCAAGATTTCAGAGAAACTTCTCTCTTATAATAATTTAGAACACAATCCTGAAGATGAAATTACCATAACTTGTGGAGCTGGTGAAGCAATTGCAAGTAGTCTCATGGCAATAACAAATCCAGGTGACGAGATAATAGTTATTGAACCTTGGTATGAAAATTATGTTCCTCTTACTCGCTTAGCAGAGGGAAAACCTGTTTTTGTTCAACTTGATTTAAATAATTTTAGCTTAAATGAAGAAACTGTCAAAGAAAAAATAACTGATAAAACAAAAGCAATTATAATAAACTCTCCTCATAATCCTACAGGAAAAGTGTTCACTAAAAAGGAATTAACCTTTATAGCAGATATATGTAAAGATGAGAATATACTTGCAGTTACAGATGAAATTTATGAGCACATTCTTTTTGATAATTCCAAGCATATTAGTTTGGGTAGCTTAGAAGGTATGGAAGATAGAACAATTACTATTTCAGGATTTAGTAAAACATTCTCGATAACAGGATGGAGAGTGGGGTATGTTGCAACTCACAAGAAATTAATGACAGGAATAAGAAAAGTTCATGATTACTTAACTATATGCGCTCCTTCGCTGTTACAACTTGCAGTTCTAAAATCATTTGAACTTGGTGAAGAATATTTTTCTATGTTAAAACAGAGATATTTACAAAACAGAAACTATATAGTTATAGAGTTGCAAAAGCAAGGTTTCAAATTAATACCACCTTTAGGTGCTTACTATCTTTTTGCAGATATTACTCCTTTCTGTATGAATGACATAGAATTTGCTGATATGTTAGTAAGAGATAAAGGTGTAGCTGTTGTACCAGGTACAAGTTTTTATCATAAAGAAGATTATTCAAAACATATAGGTGAAAAATATGTTAGGTTCTGTTTTTCACAGAAATTTGAAACAATACAAGAAGCCGTTGAAAGAATAAGCGAAAAAATAAAAAAATAAGAAAAATTATTTCCTTTTTCTTGTGTAAATTGGTACAACTAAAAGTAGAATTAAAGCTGAAAAAATCCAAGTAAATCCAGGTAATGAGAAAGTTTTTCCATCTCCATTTGTATCCTCTGTAAAATCAGGATTTGTTACTCCATAGTCATCTAGGCTTGATTGTTCTAGGTTCAACTCCATCTCAAAGTAACCATAATCAATCATTTCAAATATAATGCTTTTGAGTATCCCAGTTATTGAATTAATAGTTAACTCGTATTCTACTAGATTATGGTGAGTTTCACCTTCACCATACCATTCGTCCCATTCCACATCTAAACTAAGTAGCATATAATCTCCAACAGTAACAGCACTCACATAAGTTATCTCTGGATCCATTTCATATCTTTCCAGTTGTATTTCTTCCATATTATAATATCCACCATCATAAATCGCTACTCCCAATGGATTTATGATTGAAGAATATGTAACTCTTTGTGCAGGATTAAACTCTTCCCAGCTCTGAAGATCATTATTGAAATAGACCTCTAGAAAATCCGCTAAATCAGGACCATATAAATCAAGAGGATCAACAGGTAAATCTGTGAACTTAAATTTAAAAATATCTCCAACAGTTGCATTTTGATCTCCAACTTGCATATAGCCATCTGAGCTGTAAAAAGTCATAGTTGTAAATTCATATGAAAGAATTACTGGAGTAACAAGACATGAATGCCAATCTAATACATTATTAATCGCAACACCATAGTCATCAATATCTGATTCCCATATATTCAATTCTGCTGTAAACCAACCAAAATCATCTTG
>JBHLQZ010000171.1:0-4191 GCA_048883065.1 Candidatus Thorarchaeota archaeon
CGAAAGCTGTGGTGTTGTCTGAATTGGTAGTTTTATAGTAAATACAATAGAAGTATTGTATTGATTTCCTGCTCTATCTACAGCCATAAGTGTTACACTATACTCACCACTCAACACGTAGATATGAAAAGCAAAATTTTCCCCTGTAGCATTAGATACAGTTCCATCATCCCAATCTATGTAAACATACCATACTCCTGAATAATCATCGCTGTAATTGAAATATAACTCTACATAACCATCCGTTATATTCACAGAGTTATCAGTATGAGATAAAATATGAGCTATTGGTCCATCAAAATCCAAGATGATATGAGTAGAAATGTTATTTGATGTTCCTAATGAATTATTCACATAAAGTGTGGTAGTGTATCTACTAGTAACAATTGCATAAGTATAATTGAATGTATGAGTTTCATCAAGAGGTAGTACATCCAATGGAGAACCATCGCCATAATCAAAAAGAACTCCAGAAATATTTCCTCTAACCAATTCTATTTCATAAGAAAATGTAACCTTTTCGTCATTGAAATAAGTTTCATTTAAAGGTCTAAGCGTTAGTTGAGGACGTGAATCATAGATGGTTAATGAATACAACGTTCCCGCTGTTTCGTTGTATATCTCCCCATAATAAATATTGTAAGCTTGATAATATAGAATGTTCCCGACATCATATGGTCCCAATAAAAGAGAATATTCTCTTATAGTATCATTATAACCATTAACTTTTGTTACATTATATTCTGTCTCTAAGATAGCTTCTTCCATAGTCCAAGGAACAATTTCTGTATCATTAGTTGAGCTTTCTACAACATAATATCCAATCCCGAAAGTTTCTGAATCAGTAGCATTATATGATGTAATAGTAAAATTAACTTGATCAACTTCAGTATGAGGTTCTGATAGATATGTTTTAGATTCAAAGTGAAACCCGTTGTTTATTTTATAGATGATCATTGTATCTTCTAGTAATCCAGTATCTCCCCATGAATCCCATCCATATGAGTTATTAGCACAGAAATAAATTGTTCTTTCAGTTAGAGTTATTGTTGTATTAAAAACTTCATATGTAGAAGTTGATATGTTTGCCCATACCATAGATATGAAAACAACCTCACTGTCAAATATATCCAAAGAAGCGTTTGTAATTTTATCACGATAGACAGATAATGCAAGAGTTACAGAATCATTTACTGAAGCGCCATATACTCTATATGAAATAACTATACTATGATTTACTTGATTTGCTGGAGAATAATATACATAAGGAACTCCTGTTGATGTTGCATTTATAATTGAATGAAATTCAGGAGGTGTACCTTCTTCGTTTACATAGAAATAATGCCATGGACCTAGGTGATTGAAATTCTCCACCTGCTCATATGTACCATTTGTGATGTCTCCTATCCATCCATATGCCTTAAAGTAAGTGTTTTGTGTAAGATTAAATGTACCAGTATAATATGAACGTTCTTTGATTGATTCTGAGAAATTCAAAGCTAAACCATCAATTGGATCTAGCTCAAGTTTGGAACCATTTCCAACTAAAACAATTCCTCTTAAATCACTAGAATAAAGTCGACTAATAGAATACTCTACTGTTATTAGTGTACCATTTGGATAATTAATTTGTTCTTCACTTTGAGCTCCTTCCACAGTTATGTTTACAAGTTTCGGTTCAGAACTTACGATGTATGCTGTAGTATGTAGTGTTTGATTTAATACAATACTAAATAGAAATGTGGTTATTAGTAGTAATGCAAGCGCTTTGTTTTTCTGCAATCTCTTCACTTCATCCATGCTTTGTAGATGGTATTTAAAACTATTTTTATTTTTAGCAACTTTAGTATCTTCTAATTATCATGATTGATAAGTGAAAGAATCAAATACAACAAATGCAACTGAACATCCAAATTTCTTCTTCACATTTAAGAAAGAACTAATTAGTTTGAAACCAGTTTCCCCCCAACTTTTATCAATAACTCCTTGACGATGTTTAATCATTGCTTTAACACCTTGGATAGCTGATTGTTCTGTTTGATTTAGGTTTGATCCTATTGCTTCATATGCAAGCATGCTTTTTTCTTTAATATTGTCAATCTCAATGCTTATTTTTGCTAATGCAATACAACTAGCTAATCCTTCTCCTGTTTTACCTGTATTCATCGCTTGAACAACATGAACAACAGAACTGATAGGTAACAATCTCCATTCATTTTTGCAAAGAACATGAGTTGTCCCTTTATGAGAATCAATTTTAGGCGATATCTCATTAATAGGTGGAATAGAAGAAACAACTACAAGGTTTTGATAACCTAATCCAGAATTATGAAAAGCTGAATCGATAGCTTCTAGTTTTGATCTATTGGATTCACCAATTCCTGCAGTTAACCAGAATCTAGTTGGCGTAGACATTTTCTGCTCGTTTTATTAATTAAATTGAATTTAAAAAACTGTTGAAAAAAGTTATATATCTCATAATTTTAATTTTTGAAAGCAAGAACCGATAAGATGAGCAATATGGAAAATTTAAAGGATTTCTTTAAAGAAAAAAAGATTAATTTTATTCAGTATCATTTTACAACCATTTTTGGTGAATTAAAAAGTGTAGAATTCCCAGTTAATATCTGGGACGAAATGAAAAAAGGGACTGGAGTCGATGGTTCATCTTTAGGTTTTCTGGAAACAGAACAAAGTGATATGAAAATAATACCCGATTTCTCAAATGTTGCAATTCTACCTTGGGATCAAGATATTGCTAGATTTATCTGTGATATATATGGCAATGATGGTAAACCTCATCCTACAGATCCAAGAAGCATTCTGAAAAAGACAATAAAAAATGCAAATGATCTAGGTTTTGAATATAAAACTCGACCTGAGTTAGAATGGTTCTTTCTAGATTATGACTTAGAACCTGCAGAATTAGGTGTCTACATGGATACACTCCCCTTTGATACCATGGGTTCTTTACGAAGAACTATAGCTAATGATATGCTCTCAATGAATATACCTGTTAAAACAATACATCATGAATGCGCTTTTGGTCAACAAGAAATAGAATTCAAAGTTTTAGATGCATTAAAACAGGCAGATAATACTCAAACTGCAAAATTAATCATAAAAGCTGAAGCAACATTTGAAGAATTAATTAGTACATTTATACCTAAACCTTTTCCTGATCAAGCAGGAAGCGGATTACACATTCATCAATATCTAACGAAAGATGACAAGAATATCTTTTCAGATGAACAAACAGGTATAAGCGACACTTTACGCTATTTTGTTGGTGGTATTTTGGAGCATGTTGATGCAATGACTGCAATATTCAATCCTACAACTAATTCTTATAAAAGATTAATACCAGGACATGAAGCTCCAGTGTTCAAATCATGGGGAGTGGCAAATCGCACAGCTTTAATCCGAGTTCCAGGTTATGAGAAGAAAGCTAGAATTGAATATCGAGCAACTGATGGAGCTACTAATATCTATTTAGCTTCTGCTTTATTATTAGCAGCAGGTTTAGAAGGAGTGAAGAAAAAGAGAGAGCCAATCCTATCCACAACTAAGAATATTGAGAAACTTACTAATCAAGAAATGAAAGAAATGGGAATAACTAGACTCCCTTCATCTCTAGATGAAGCATTAGATAATCTTGAACAAAGTGATTTTGCTAAAGAAGTGGTAGGAAAAGATATACTAGAAATATTCCTTGAAGTAAAACGTGCTGAATGCAAAGGTTATCAAGAAGCTAAAGCTTCAGGTAAAGATGAAGAATGGACATGGGAATATGAGAAATACCTGGAAAGGTCATAACATAACCTTTCTATCATTCTTTCTAAAACGGATCTAAAGAAATCTCAAAAGTAAAATCTTGTTTTTCATTCATTTTTAAAGGGTTAACATTCATTTTCAATGACAAATCAAGTGAACCAAACCCCTTACTAACTCTCCAATCAATATTTCTTGGTATTCTTAAGAAAAGTGAGGTATTCATTACTTCATTAAATAATTTAATAATAGCATCTCCTTGTTCGCCTGTTGTAGTTGAGAAATTCAAACTACTGCTACTTGGTAGAAGAGATTGTAAGTCATTCAAATTAAATTTAGATAAACTATAAAGAATAAATTCCTCTTTTCGTTTTCCTCGATTAAAGAATTCGTAATTAACTTCTAATCTGGAAGAGTTAT
>JBHLQZ010000172.1:0-4185 GCA_048883065.1 Candidatus Thorarchaeota archaeon
TCTGCTTTTTTAGAACCACCGATATACAGTCCTTTTACTCTCGAATCTTTAGTTAGAATTTCTTCTACTCTGTCTATTAGTGATTGATGTTTTGGGAGGTTGTTGAATTTCTCAACTTTATACATATTACAAAAGAAATGTTAAGCTGTAAATAAAGATTGTTCATTCAAATAAGAAGATATAATAATATTTACTTAATTAATTATAGATTTAACTCTTATTTGCAAATACTAAAAATTTAATAGTAGAAACAAATCCAAACAACCATGAAAAAAGGAATGAAAATCTTTCTGATTATTTTCATACCTCTAATGTTAGGTATTCTCTCTTTTGGAGGTACAATACTATATTCCTATCTACAAGTTGATTATTCTATTGGAGAAACAAATGTTGTATTTGATATAACTCCAGATTTTGTAGAAGGTTTTGTTGGATTCATTGAACTATCGACACCAGCAGAAATTCAAAACAAAGGTCTATACTCTATTCGAGATCTAAATATAACTATTAACGTTTATGGAGCTAATTTTAGTCTTGCTACTTTAAATGGTGAATTACTTGCTAGTGGTGAAAATATAATAGGAGATGTAATCAAAGGACAAACTTGGAGTGATGATATAGTCGTAGAAATTACTTATTTTATTGCTTTGTTAGCTGTTTATAATGGTGATTTTGATATTCATATTGATATCAACCTCTATGTTGATTTTGGAATATTCTTAGTTCCTATACATATTCAAACATTTGTAAGCGCTGCATGGGATGCTCCTTTCAGTTTATAGTTTTCTATTTACTTCAAAGGAGAAATCTTATATTTTTGTAGTTTTATCGCAAATTATTGATAAAAATGAGTACAGAATTTTTCTACATAGACTATAATAAATTACATAATTTTATGAAAGATGTTTTCATAGGATTAGGATATCCAGAAGAAGAAGCTCAAGTAAGTGCTGATGTTTTAATAGAAGCTGATTTGAGAGGGATACAATCTCACGGTATTCAAAGGTTAAAATATTATTATGTAAGAGTGAAAAGTGGTCAGCATTTAACCAATAAATACGAAGTTATCAAAAATAACGATGCAACAGCTGTAATTGATGGACATCATGGAAATGGGCACTATATCTCATATAAAGCTATGAATATGGCTATTAAAAAAGCTAAGAAGTATGGAATAGGGATGGTTGTTGTAAGGAATAGTACACATTATGGAATAGCTGGGTATTATCCATTAATGGCAATTAAAGAAGGATGTCTAGGAATAACAGGAACCAATGCTAGACCAGCAGTTGTACCTACTTTTGGTGTTGAACCTATGTATGGAACTAATCCTCTAACTTTTGGTTTTCCTACTGACGAGGAATTTCCTTTTGTTTTAGATTGCGCTACTTCTATTATTCAAAGAGGAAAAGTTGAGATTGCTGCAAGAGAAAATAAACAATTAGCTGAGGGAGTAGTTATTGATAGAGAAACAGGAAAATCAAGAACAGATGCAGAACAACTGCTAAAGGATTTTGTTGATAAGAAAGCTGCACTTCTACCTCTCGGAGGAGTTGGAGAAGAATTATCAGGTTACAAGGGATATGGTTATGCTACAGTTGTAGAAATACTTTCAGCAGCACTACAAGATGGTGTAAACTTAAAAGATCTTTCTGGTTTTGACAAAGATGGGATTGAAACTCATTTTAGGGTTGGGCATTTCTTCATAGCTATAGATCCTGGATTCTTTATGGGATTAAACACTTTTAAGAAAATAGCGGGGAATATCTGTAGGGGTTTAAGAAACTCTGAAAAGGCTCCTGATGCAATTAAGATCTACACTGCAGGAGAGAAAGAATACGAAGCTGAAAAAGAAGTAAAGAAAAAAGGTGTGCTAATAAACAAAAGTATTCAAGAAGATCTTATCTTTATGAGAAACGAGTTAGGATTAACTGAATATGTTTTTGAGTTCGAATAATTATGGAAGCTTTATTTATTAATGTTTGTTAGATTAGCAAAAAAGTGAATTATTATGAGTATCATGTTTGGTCTTTTTAATGAGCCTTCTCTAGGTTATGATTACACAACTCTCGAGAAATTTGCATTGGAAGCTGAGAAATATAGTTATGATTCTTATTGGGTTTCAGATCATTTACTCTTCTTCAGAAAATTTCCTTATCGAAACTGTTTAGATTCTTGGACCATTCTTGCTGCTTTAGCTAACAAAACAACAAAAATCAAGCTTGGAACACTTGTGACTTGCAATTCATTTAGATACCCTTCAATTTTAGCTAAACAGGCTTCATCCATTGACATGATTTCAAATGGAAGACTATTTTTTGGTTATGGGGCAGGATGGAACAGAGAGGAGTATGAATCTTATGGTATTCCTTTTCCTTCTGGATTAGTGAGACTAGAGCAAATGGAAGAAGCTATCAGATTGATTAAGCTCCTTTGGACTGAAGAAAAAGTAACTTTTAAAGGGAAATATTATCAGCTGAAAGACTGTGTTTTTGCTCCTAAACCTGTACAAAAACCTTACCCCCCAATTATGATTGGAGGAGATGGTCCAAAAGTGACTCTCAAATTAGTAGCAAAATATGCAGATTATTGTAATTTGTTTCATAATAAGAATCTCGAATGGAAAATTGATGCATTAAAACAACACTGTAAAGATGTAGGTAGAGATTATGATAGCTTGGGAAAGAGCCTTTTTGCTGGGTGGCCTGGGATAGTTTTTACTAGTACTGAAGAAGAAAAAGAATATTTCTATAGAAAACGCTCCAAGTATATTGGAATAGATTACAAAACTGTTAAATCTTGGTATTCACTTGAAGCTCCAGGCTCGTGGATAGGCTTTCCTGAAGAAATTAGAGAAAGATTTGAATATCTTATATCTCTGGGTCTTGATTATTTTCAAGTACAGTTTCATCCAGCTGATGATCTAAAAGAGAAAAAAATAATGGAATCAGTCCAAATTTTCAAAGAAAAAGTGGTAAATAAAATTTGACCATCAATCTTGTATTATCTCTTCTGGAGGTACGAATGGAAATACTCTTCTAACAATATCTGAAGCTTCATCAAAAATACTTACAGTTCCATCAAATCTATCAAGAAACTTGCCAAATTTAGTACAGAAACTGTCAGTGAAATGCTTAGCTGCAGTTTGTAGAATTAGGGAATCACTATCACAAATGATTAGAGTGGTAATATGTTTATCTAAGTTTTCAACAACAAGAAGTTTCTTATCTCTAAAACTTACTTTTCGAAGTTCTCCTTTAGTTCCTGTTGTTTCAGCAATAAGAGATCTTAAAGCAGTAACAATTCCTGAAAACAGTGTATCTTCTCCAAATTCTGGCTCTTCTCTGCCTATTCTAACAGAGTAAAGTAATATCCCAGTGTCATTGAAAATCAAAATTTTATTGATCTTCGTTGGAAGTAAATAGACATAAAAAGGATTGAAAATAAACGCAATGGCTAGAATACCAAAAGTTATACTAAAAGGTATTGCTCCATAGATTTGTAGATTTTCATTGATTAGAATAGTCCATCTCTCAAAAATCTTGAAAACAGCTGCTAAGAATCCTATTCCTGTTGCTACTGCCATAGCAATACTAATTCTCTTTAGCTTTCTATATTCAACTTTTGTTGCATCTCTATAGAAAACATACAATGCTTCTCCAAGTACAAAAGCTTGCATAATGTTGTAAATTATTCTAGAGATTCTATATTCTGGTGATACTCCTGTATCTAAAGTAAAAGCTAATTCTATGAAGTATACTGTAATATAAGCACCAACTAAAGTTGAAGCAAATGCTAGAAGGAAGGAATTAGGTTTTTCATGCCTAATGTACTCAAAATAAAGAAATAATCCAAAAAGTGCAAATACTGATGGTATCATATGAATTTCTTGAATAGAGCTTGTAGGATCTAAGTGCCCTGCTTGAGTTGGAAAGAATAAAGATATTTCAATTATTGATTGAAGTATTATTGTCCCAAACAACGCAACAAACCATGTAAAACCAACTATTCTATCTTTGTATCTTCTATATAAGAAATAAGCTAATAATATTAGTACAATTACAACTTGACCGAGTTTGATATATAATTCTACAGTAGATGATGCCATCGCATTATAGTAATTACACTTCAAAATAAATTTATCTCTAATACTAGTGCGAAATTTATAAAACGAAGATCTTTTTC
>JBHLQZ010000173.1:0-4185 GCA_048883065.1 Candidatus Thorarchaeota archaeon
TCATTGGATTAGTAATATCAATAATCGAAAATCCATCATTATCAGCAACAAATGCATAATTCTCTTCAATATCTATTGAATAACCTACATTGATATTTAGATTATCAATCTTAACCAATTCGAATGTTTGAGCGGAAATTTGTAACACGAAAAAGAACGAACTAAAGAAAATAACTGAAATTAGAACTATCTCAACTTTTTTCAGCAATTTCTATCACATCCTCTCTAGATTTTGCAGAGAAACTTAAAAATGATTCTTGTTAGCACTTTTTATAAAAGTACTCAATCACAATGAATTAGAATCTTTAGTTGAATTTCAATCTAACATACATTAGGTTCAAAAGATCCAATCTCAACTAATATATCTTTATTCCCATTTCTTCCAGTTTTCTTTTGAATACGTCAACTAAAATATGTTCTTTTAATACACTACTAAATGTGAGTACCAACTTGTCTTTAAAACTCACTAAACTAATCCTTTCTTTGCTTCCTGCAGAAGGACCTACTGTAAACTCATAAGAATCAATATAATCTTCCAATATCTCAGGAACAGAAACTTGTCCCAAATTTGATATCATACCGCTATAAAATGGAGTATTTACTAAATAATAAAATGTTCTTACAATGAATCTTTTAATCTGAAAAGGTATTATATGCATTATTAATAGATTTGCAGTTTTTATGTTTCTTGAAATTTTATAGATTAATTTATCTTTTTGAATTTGGTTTTTTATAGTATCATGAATCACTTTTACTGTTGCTTCAAATGATTTTTTTTCTCTTTTTGGATCGAAATCTAATCTAACTGCAGCAGAGAAATTTCTCATTGTTTTTGATTTCAGAATTTTTCTTAAATTAACTGGAAGTCTTATACTAATTGGTTTTAGTTCTTCAGTTTTCTTTTGATAAATTGTTTCTTGAATTTCTACTAGAGAAAAATAATATATTGTTGTTAATAGAGTAGTAATAGAAACATTAAACTCCTTAGATTTTTGTCTAATACTTTCAAGAGAAACATATACATTCAATAGATGAAAAACTCCAGGAGGTTCCACTTTTTCAGGTATATAGAAGCTTCTTCGTATGAAATTCTTTTCACGAACTTTTATTTTCTTCTTTTTATATCTATCATATGCATCTTCATATTCCAACAAATCTATCTTGTCTTTTGTTAGAAGAATATCATTCCAATCCTCAATTGACAATCCTTTAATTCTGAAATATTCAGCAATTATAGAATTAAGAAATATCAAACCTCCTCCACCATCTGTTAAACAATGATGGTACTCTAGAGATATTTTGCTCTTATCTACTATAATTTTATAAAGAAGATTCTTTTTACCAAATGGGATATATTGGCAAGGATATTTACTATCAGTCTGTATCTTGGGAATTGCAAGATTAGTGACCAATTTTCCCCAAAAAAGACCTTTCTTTATACTCACTCTATAGTAAGGGAGACGAGATATAATTGTCGAAATAGCAGTTTGAAGTTTTATAGTATCTATTTCCTCGTTTAAGATACAGGATAATCGAAAAACATTAGTAATTCTTTTGTTAGACATCAGACTAAATCCAATCGCAGCAACGTCTAGTTTATGCTTCTTTTTATCAGCCTTGACTCCAAGTGTTGTTGAAGCTTTATCTTTCTTCAAAACTGAATCTTTCATGAAACGCTTAACTCCATGTTATATAATGTATCAAATTGAATTTGTAAGTAAATCATGAGAATCCATAATTACTGAACAAATTATCTTTTACATAGTAATTAATAATTTTTCGTTCAGCTCTTCGTATCCTCTCTTGACATGCAACTCTTTTAATACCTAATGCTTCTCCAATTTCTTCAAGAGTAATTCTCCTTGGAATATTATAATATCCCTTTCTATGTGCAAGCATTAATGTCTCATACTGCTTGTCTGTCAAGAAATCTTGTAAAGTCTCTGTGGGTTTGGATGATAGTGCTCTGATGTTAACTTCGGTAAATCTTTCTTGTAAATATGATAACAATTTTCTAAAATTATCTGCACTGGGAGAGAGTATGTTATGATATTGAATACCATTTTCTATTATTATGGGTAATATTGTCATACTCCCACTTTCTAGTATAGAATCATGTATCGATGGATAATCTAACTTGTGTTTACTCTTATTCCAATACATCGAGGGTGTTTTATGGGTAATACTAAACTCGATAATCTGATCAGATTTCTTCATTAGTTTTACAAATTCATCAAGTGTTTCTTTTTTCTTATCTAATGCTTCAACGAATCCTAAACCTTCAGGTCCATTTACTGCTAAAACTGAAATTTTGATAGGTAATTTTTTTGATACTTCACAAGAATAATAATGTTCTGTACTAATTGCAATCTTACTTCTTATCACAAGTTATATCTCTAATTGTTCCTTATAAATCCTTTTTAAATACACGACGTATGTCACATAAAAATTTATACAGAGGGAATATAATGTATACATGTGATAAATATGGCAACACAAAACAAAAGAAAGATTCTAGATTTAGGTTTTAGCTTCTATGGACCTAAATCAAAACAAAATAAGAATCAATACAAACTACATAGAAGAAATAGCCAAACAGCAAAATCGAATTACAGAAAATCTCTAGTAAGAGCAACTTATAATTCAATGTTTTATGGCTACTAAGAGATTAAAAAGTGAAGTATCTTCACTATTTTTAATTTTAATAAATTTATTAAATAATTTTTGATTTTTTGATACATTAATTTGTATGTTTTGTAGATTAGGAAGCTTGCGTAAACTTAGAGTAGGAATCTATTAATATAATCTCTAAAGATTTATTATCATTAGGCATAGGTTTTGATGATGATTTTAGAAACAGACATTCTTGTTATAGGAGGTGGGAGTGCAGGTTCAATGGCTGCCATAATAGCTAAAGAACTAAATCCAGAAATTAATGTTACTATTATCGAAAAGGGAGAAATACACAGAAGTGGATCAATAGCAATGGGAATGGATGCTTTGAATATTGTAGTGCAGCCAGGACTAACGACTCCAGAACTCTACATGAATTCTGCAAGAATAGCTACAGAAGGGATTTTAGATTACAAACCTAGCTATGTAATGGCTGAAAGAAGCTACTCCATGTTAAAACGTCTTGAAGAGTGGGGGATTCATTTTCCTCGAGATGAAGAGAATAACTATATTTCTTTACAAGTTCATGCTAAAGGAAGTTTTCTTTTAGAAATGGATTCACCAAATTTGAAATTAGTTTTAGCTGAGAAACTAAAAGAAGCTGGAGTAAGAGTAATAAATCGAACTATCATTACAAAACTTCTTGTTGATAATGGAGAAGTAAATGGAGCTATGGGATTCAACATAAGAACAGAAGAGTTAGTTGTTTGTAAAGCTAAAGCGACTATTCTAGCAAATGGTGGTTGTGCTAGATTCTCTCTTCCTAATTCAGGATATCTTTATGGTACTTTTGACTATCCAGGGAATGCTGGAGATGGGTATTCCTTAGCTTTCAGAGCAGGAGCTCAATTGACAGGATTTGAGTACACTCAATGTTCCCCTCTTATAAAAGACATTAATTGTCCTTTATTATATATCACTTTGACACGAGGGGCAGAAGTAATTAACGCCTTAGGAGAAAAAATTGATCTGGAGTATGTCTCTACTCACAATATGCTGAAAGAGCTTCGAGAAGGAAAAGGACCTATTTTTATTAAGATGAATCACCTCCCTGAAGAAAGAATACAAGAAATTGAACGAATACTCTTCACAACTGAAAGACCTATTCAGAAGAGATTCTGGGAGAACAGAGGTATTGATTTCAGAGAAGAACTTATTGAGTTAGGAGAAACAGAATATCAGCTTTGTGGAGGTCATGGAATGACAGGGATTGTTGTTAATGAAAAAGCTGAAACTACTCTCAGAGGTCTATATGCTGCTGGTGATGTCGCTTGTGTACCATTCCAACATTTAACAGGAGCTTTCGTTTTTGGAGAAGTAGCAGCTGAGGAAGCTTTGAAATTCGTAAAAAATAAAAACCAAAGTGAAGTTGATCAAACTTTGATAGATGAAGAAGAACAACGACTCCTTAGTATAATAGAAAATAACAAAAATGGTGCAATATCTGTTCAAGATTTTGAATACAAAGTTAGACGTATAATTAGTGATTATGTTGTTCCACCAAAAAACAAA
>JBHLQZ010000174.1:0-4133 GCA_048883065.1 Candidatus Thorarchaeota archaeon
CAGGGCGTTGCTGTGCCAAGAGATTGGCCAATAGTAGTTTAACAAAATATGGATGCCCGCCAGATATTTGAAATAACCAATCCATTCCTTCTGTTGAAAGGATTACCTGTTCCTGAAAAACTAGAAAAAGGACCTATTGAGTCATTATTTAAAAGAATGATTTCATCCAAAGAATAAATATAAACTATATTTGAAATCCTTTCATTTAACTATACATAGTAAACTTTTTTTACTACTTTATATAATCACGCTTGATACAAAGGTGATTAAAAGTGCATAAAAGATTATGGATTCCTGGTCCAACAGAAGTAAAAGAAGATGTTCTTCAAGCTCAAACTAAACCACTTGTTGGTCATAGAAGTAAAGAATTTACAGCTCTTTATGATAGTGTTCTTACACAATTGAGGAGTTTCTTCAAAACAGAACAACATGTGTTAGTACTAACAGCTTCAGGGACTATCTTCATGGATGTAACAGGTAGGAATTTGATTCGACCTGGGAAAAAAGCACTTTGCTGTATTAATGGTTCATTCTCCGAAAGAATGTATAAAGCAATTGTAGGCTGTGGAAAAGAAGCTGACAAGCTTGAAGTTGAATGGGGAAAAGGAATTTCCGTTGATATGATTAAAGAGAAACTGGAACAAAATGAATATGACGTTCTAACAATTTGTTGGAATGAAACAAGCACTGGTGTAAAAGCTGATCTGCAAGCTATTGGAGATCTACTGAAATTCTATCCAGAAACACTTTTGGTTGTAGATGCAGTTTCAGCAATGGCTGGAGATTTACTGTTGCCTGATGAAATGGGAACTGATATGATTTTTGCATCCTCCCAAAAATGTTTTGCTTTACCTCCTGGATTAGCAGTAGGAATAGTTTCACAAAAAGCTCTAGACAGGACTCAAGAAGTTCCAAACAGAGGTCTCTATACAGACCTTAAAGCAATAATGGATTATTATGCAAAGAAACAACAAACTCCTTCAACTCCAAATATCTCACTGCTTTATGCAATGGACCATAAACTTAAGCAAATGCTAGAAGAAGGAGCTGAGAATATATACAAACGACATAAAGAAATGGCAGATTATACTCGTAATTGGGCTCTAGAAAAAGGATTCGGTTTATTCGCTGAAGAAGGATATAGATCCATTACTGTTACAACTGTTGAAAATAAACTCGAAAAGGATGTTGGAGAACTTAACAAAGCCTTAGCTGAAAAAGGATTGGTAATAGCTAATGGTTACGGAAAACTAGCTAATCAAACATTCCGAATTGGTCATATGGGAGATCATACAATGGATGATCTAAAAGAGCTTCTAGGAGCAATAAACGAAATATGGAACATATAAGGAGGAAATAAAATGCCAAAAATACTATTAAGTGATAAACTAAATGAAAAAGTGATAGAAATACTCGAAAATGAAGGTTTTGAGGTAAAAGTTGGTTGGGATATACCAAAAGAAGATTTACCTCAAATAATCGGAGATTATGATGCAATTATAGTTCGTTCAGCAACAAAAGTAAGAGGGGAATTGCTTGAAAAAGCAGTAAATCTCAAAGTAATAGGTAGAGCAGGTGTAGGACTTGACAATATAGATTTAGAGACAACAATGAATCGAGGAATAAAAGTTGTTAATACTCCTGCTGCTACAACAAACAGTGTAGCTGAACTAGCTTTAACAATGGTTCTCTCTTCAACTCGAGATGTTGTAAAAGGTACATGTGAAATTAAATCCAATCCAGATTCTTTCAAAACAATGAAAAAACAGCTCTTTTCAAAAGAAATCGATGGGAAAACCTTAGGCTTAATTGGAACTGGACGAATTGGTACTAGTTTAGCTGTGAAGTGTAAAGCTCTTGGTATGAATGTTATTGGCTATGATGCATACGTTCCTGAAAATCCAGTAGTTGACATGAAATCTTCTATGGAAGATATTCTAAAAGAAGCTGATTATATTAGTTTACACCTACCTTTAACTGATGAAACAAAGCATATGATTAGCACAGATCAAATAAACATGATGAAAAAAGGTGCAGTGCTAATTAATTGTTCAAGAGGTGGAATTGTTGAAGAAAAAGCAGCTTATGATGCATTAGTATCTGAACAACTTGGATACTATTGTACAGATGTTTTTGAGAAAGAACCGCCAGAAGCTGATAATCCACTCTTAACACATGAGCATGTTATAATTAGCCCTCATATAGGAGCTCAAACTGCAGAAGGAAACTATAGAGCAAGTGTTCAAGCTGCTGAAAGAGTTATAGAAGTTTTTAAAGAATTATAATCTGAAATCATGAGGAAAATTTAAAACTTTCCTCATTTATCGTTTTTTTATGAATATCGCTATTGTAGGTATTGGTGCTATTGGAACAATAATAGCAGCTAATTTTGCAAAACATGGTTATCCAATCCACGCAGCTTGTAGAGAAAAGCCTGTTTTAGAAGCAATAAAGAAAAGAGGTTTGAAAGTTTCAGGAGTCAGTGGTGATTATATTGTAAAAGAAAATATCGTTCCTGTCTTAACTATTGAAGAATTACCTGATACTTTAGATTTAGTTATAATAATAACTAAGCTTAATCATGCTGAAGATGCTATAAATCGCGTTGAAAATAAACTATCAGAAAATGGTACATTGATGATCATGAGTAATGGAATGCTTGACGAAAAGCTCCAGGAGAAATTTAAAGCAAATCAATTACTAAGCTGTGTAATAAGTTTTGCAGCAACAAGAGTAGGTCCTGCTGAATCAGTAAAAACTACAAAAGGAGAAATAGTTTTAGGGAGAATAAAGGGTGAGAAACAAGAAATAGATGAACTTCTTTTAAGCGTCCTTTCGAATATTGAACCAACTAGTTGGTCAGATAATATCCTGAATGTTAAGTTTACTAAATTACTTATTAATACTAATACTTCTTCCTTTGGGATGATTAGTGGTATGACACTTGGTGAAAAATTAAAGAGAAAAGGGTCTCGATTAGCTTTC
Source organism: Candidatus Thorarchaeota archaeon (assembly GCA_048883065.1). Taxonomy (GTDB): domain Archaea; phylum Asgardarchaeota; class Heimdallarchaeia; order Heimdallarchaeales; family Heimdallarchaeaceae; genus UBA460. The sequence continues at coordinate 2,986 of JBHLQZ010000174.1, forward strand.
TTAGCAGTTCTAACAGAAGGAATTAGAATTGCCCAAGCTAAAGGTATTAATCTTCAGCGTTTGAACCAAATTAAGTTTGAAACCTTAGCCTTAACCTCCAAGGAATTGAAAGGATTTTCCTTAAATCATATGAAAAAGCAACTCATTATGAAATTAGTAGGAAGGAAGTACAAGAATTTGTACACCTCAAGTCTTGTATCATTAAGTGAGGGAGAAAAAACAGAAGTTGATTATCTAAACGGATACCTTGTAGAGCAAGGAGAAAAATACAATATTGAAACTCCTTTAAACAGGTTTATTGTAGATTTAGTTCATAAAATAGAGATGGGAGAAACAGAGCCTTCTCTCTCAAATCTGATACTACTGGAAGAAGAAACAAGAAAAGTTTGGGGACTGAAATAAACCAATTAGCATTAGATGCATCGATCAACAGCTGAGGATCCTTTTTCATTATATTCAGCTTTAGTAATCCATAATCCTTTTTCATCAAATACTTTAAGTCCTCCTAGTATTGAACCTCCAATCCATGTAGAAATTAAACGATCAGAATCAGCTGTAACGTTAATCATAATGTGTTCAGGAAGTTTCTTCTTCATATCTTGAATGAATCTTTCTTTAAATCCTTCATACTTTGTTCCTCCTCCTGAAAGTATAATGTTGGAATACAATGCTTTAGTTAAATCTTTATCACACTTTTGAATGGTTTCGATAACTGCATCAGCTAAATCTCCTTGTTTCTTAATTATGCTCAGTTGTTCTTTCTTGAAAAGTACTTCAGGAGCCTTGAATCTAATTTCATCTAGCATTGTATAAGTTTCATTGATGATATTAATTGATCTTATTAATTTATCAGATTCTAACCATTTGTTTTGCTCTTCTTTTTCATCTGGTGAAACATAGAGATTTTCTTCAGAAGCTAAGCGAATATTTTTTTGTATTATATAAGCTCTAGAATTTGAATCATTCAACTCAATTCCCTTTTCTTGAATATAATTATAGAGCTGTTCTTCTACAGCATTCCCACCTAAATTTCGAATACTTACACTATGGGAAATAATATATCCCTCATAAATTGGAACAATACGTGTAGTCAATGCACCGATGTTTACAACAACACCTGTTACTTGATCTTTTGAATAAAGAGTAAG
>JBHLQZ010000175.1:0-4131 GCA_048883065.1 Candidatus Thorarchaeota archaeon
CCAAGTGGCCAACGGCGGCGGACTTAAGATCATGGTGTATGCCGGAAACAAGGGTTAGATTGGAACCCGCCGAGAAGAAATCCGTTCCTTAGTGGTTCGGGAGTTCGAATCTCCCTCCCCGCACCATACATTTTTATTTACTGTACTAAAATTTCTCAAAAAAAGAATTTTTAAAATTAATTTTACTTAGATAAGATATCCGTTCCGCGCACGCAATGAAGCAGTCTAGGTCTTTAAAACCTCTGACTTACTTGAGGGTTCAACTGAACCCATCCCCTCAGCGGCGTCGAGGGGGAGTTTTTTAGCTTTATACTGTTGTTCTCCTTTTTTCGCAATATTCTTTGCTGCATTGTAATGAGTATTTACTCTCTTTCTACATTTTTTGCATTCTGCATAGTCATAATTTTTCCAATCTCTTTGAATTAATCCTCCACAATTATAATGGTACTTGCTAGAGTTTCTGGGATCAACACCAATTAGTTTAACTTCATATCCTAGAATGTGAGAGGCAATTTGCACTGCTTTTTCAAATAAGTTCTCTCTATAAGGCATACTAAATACAGCTTTAGCTATAGCACCTTTCTTTCCTCGTGTATTTTTTTCTAAATCTTCAATACAGAATAATTTACAATTGCCTTTTACAATTACTGCTGCAAGATAATGTGGCATTATCTTTCTAATTTCTCTAAGTATATTTGTTCTCTTTTGGTGTACTCTTCTTAGTTCTCCTTTTGCTTTGATAAAGTTATAACTATCTTTTTGTTTTCCTTTATTTGTTAAAGACTTATTCCGTTTTGGTATTTCGTTTTTAGTTAGGGTTATATAATGGTCTGCTAAGATTCTCAAATTCTTAGGTAATTCTACTTCATTAGATAAGGATAACATGTGCTTACTTACCCTATTAATATCCAAACCTAAGATATTTGCAGGCGAAACTTTCAATGTTTTAATATAGTTTCTTGTTAATTTGGAACTTAAAAATGCGTTCTTTGTACCTGATAGAATGACAGAAACTCTAGGTTTATAGTTTGGAGCAATCCCGCTTTTTAACTGAAGAATTTTTATTTTTGCACCTTTTCTAAGATATTCCAATACTTTTTCAGGAAAAATAAGTGAGCCTATAATTTTTGAAAAACCTCTTTTAGGAAAACCTAAATTGAACGAACCATGCTTCAAAGCAAGTTGTGTCATTTCGGAAGAATTGCCTGGTCTAATTATATCATATTCATATTTCATTAACAACTTAATAGGTAATCTTCCTTTCCTTTTGTTTGTAAATGGAGAGATTACAACTTCTTCAACATTAGTAGAACTTATCAATTGAGATACAGTTTTCCAAAGATAAGGGAAAAGTGCAAAAACAACAACTAACCTAATCGATGAGTTGAGTTTCAGATTATCTTGTGCTACTATTTCAGCTAGTTTTTTGCTTAGTTTTTTCAAACTATTCCATCGAGCTGGTTGAGAAGTATTAATCCATGAAGTTAGATATGGTGCAATTATTTTTTTTTGATTGTTAAGAAGATGTAATTTACTAAGAAATTCTTGCTGATTCTTTGTGTTTTTATCATTCTTCGCATATTCTTCAATTTTAATTTCATAACAATCTTTAATAGCTTGTTCGACTTCCTGTTGTGAAACTTTTGGTAAATCTGAGTTAAATTCAAGGTTCTCTTTTGAATACTTTTGTTTAAACTTAGTTTTCCATAATTTATCAGCTTGTCTTCTGGTACTAGTAAGAAGGTTAATTGTATACACATATTTTACTTTCCACACATTGGACAAAGTATATTCTGTAAAAGGAGAACGACCTAAGATAAACCATTCGATAGCCTGCTGTGGATTGCTTAACAAGAACTCAAACAAACTATAGACTTTTTTTTCATTGTCAACAGTAATCTTTTCAGCAGTAAATAACCAGTGATATGCGCTGAAAGAAACATTAGGACTCTTTTTAATTCTCTTCTGAATTTCGGTAACAGGATAAGAAATGTTTGGATTTTTTTGTGCTAGTTTTCTTGCAATTTGCTGAGCTAATTTATCATGAATCAGCTTTTCTTGCTTAGCTTCTAATGCCTTGATTCTATTATTTGCTTCTCTCCTCTGAGCTTGATCTTTGAATTTCAGAACTAAAGAATAGGTTTTTAGCATTTCCTCATTTTCTTCAGTTTCTTGAACAAGCGCAGTTTTCATCATTCTCTTATATTCAATTTGATTTATAAATACGCTAAAAATCTCTTCTCAAAGTAGTTTATGAGTTCCATTTTTTCAATACTCAACTATATTTATATTCGCTTGTTATTACTCTTCAGGAAATGAGAAATTTTGACCTAATTTCTGTAATTTCTCCCAGAAACTAATATAAAGTTCGAATTGAGGTTTAATATCATCAACCAAGTCATCTGTTTTCCAACCTACATTGATTTTTTCTAACTTACTATATTTTTTGTGAAGAGAAGCATAATACTCTGATTCTTCTGTAGATTTTTTTACGCTAATAACTGGAAGAAGTCTTTTACCTTCTGATTGAACTGAAAGAGTATGATTCTTGATAATAGACATTTCAAATTGGTTGAGAAAATCTATAAAAGCAGACAAAATTCTAAGAACATTAAAACCAGTAATTACAGGAATTCTAATTGGATTACCACCTTCCCAATTACAATCAAGAACAAGAAGAATGTCATCATATCCCTCAGGCATATTATGGGTAATATTTGGAAAAGGAATAAATCTTAAAGTGTGACTAAATGCATCTCTTACAGGTTTTAGGAGTCGCCAGAATTTCAAAGCATAAGTAAAAACAAATTTAGATCTATTAAGATATTCATGATAGATTTTCTCAATATACAAAAGTTCATCTTTGTTATAGATTTGTTCTGATTTAATTTCATCTAAATCAGAAATCCATAATATCCATTTCCAATCTTCAAGAGATATTTCTTCTTCAAAAATTTTCATCGTCTCATCTAAATCTTTCATTCTAGTAAAAAAATACCATCGATTCATCTTATTATAGTCAACTCCTTTTTCTTTAGCTAGGAGACCTACATTTGCAAGCTGAAACAAAGATTCAATACCCTTAATTGCTTGTGAAATGATATCAGCGTTTATAACCCTCATTAAAGCAGCTTTATCTTGAGGTCTAATATCTTTCTTCCATTCATATTTATCATTTCGAATGTTTCGGTAATTAGTTAAAACAAACAAAGAATGATGCTGTTTATTTATTATTGCATCATTCATAGCTTTAAGAGTATAATACCATTTTAATGCATCTTCTGCGTAACTCATGGAATTCCTCCTTTCTTCATTATACTTCTTTTTCCAGATTTACTTTGATTACTTGTTTTTGTTGCATAAAGATCAATTACTCTTGTTATACACATGATGCCAAATTCAACATCCTCAGAAGTTGGGAGATAACCATGATGTAAAATTTCGTTTCTTAAAGGACGAATAGAATCAAGTAAACATGCTAGATGTTGTAATAGAGGGGAATCTTTTTCACTCGTTAATCTTTTAAGTAATCTATTCCAATTTTCAGCTTTAACTTTTTTTTCAGTTTCTTCTTGATATGTATCAAGATATATTTTTCTAGTTAATATTTCAGCTAAATACCCTATATGTGTCCAAGATTCGATATAATTGGTTCCAACATACATTTTAATTAGAGATTTTATTCTATCATCATATTCTCTATAAGAAAGGTTTGATGATTTAATTGAAATCCATATTTTCACGAGATCTAGTGATAATAAAGAAGGTAACATAAGATTCAACCAACTATATATTTCCCCACATTCACAAGTTCTCGGTGTTATTTCATAATGTTCAGTTTCTGAAAATACAATTTCAAAGAAACAGGTATGAAAAATTCCTACGTCGTCAGAAGTTCTTAAGATACTGTTATTATCTTCAACCACTTCTTCAAAGTTATCAAATGGAAATATGTTTTCTAGAATAAATTTTGTAATTTCATAAATCCTCTGATATTGTTCTATTGAAATTTGATCTTTATAGTAAATTATCTTGAATTCTTCTTCATCTTCAACTTTTTCTTCAATTGCATCAAGTATGTTTGAAACAAGTCTATAAATTATTTCATCTTCTAAGTTATTTTTATTTTCA